>JBIIAP010000154.1:0-6580 GCA_044239855.1 Sediminibacterium sp.
AAATCCATTTTTAAAATTTATTTTCTTTATGACCAATTCATAATATGTTTGATTACTGTATGATTTTCCAATTATTCCAACACCATCATTGGATCCAACATACAACGAAGGAGCACTTCCTACGCATTCATTTTCTTTGTAACCTACTGATATAGAATGATTTTCCATCTGATCATTAAAATATACGGTATCATAAATAAATGAAATAGTGTCTGTTAGATTTGCAGAAATCATGGAAGTCAAATTCCATGTACTAATATTGGATTGTGAAAGTGTAATATCAGAAACAATAGATGAACAATTTTTAAATTGATAAATTGTACCGTTTTCATCAACTATTGTAAAATTAAGATTACTGCCATTTACTTGCTTGGAAATTTGTATTGCTTCAAATGGTATAGTCAGAAAATTCTTATCCTTTGTACTGATGAATTTACCTGATTTACCAGCAATATTATAAGCAAAAAGGTCTGGTTCTAAATCGTAACCACCACCATTAATAATATTGTAATTAGCAACACTGTAATAACTGGTTAAAGCCATTAATTCTGACTGGCTAGGCGGGGTATAGTTAAAATAACCATATTGACCATCATCTTTTACTCCAAAGATAGTTCTTGAGATTTGGCCACCTGCACTAATGCTCCAACCTACACCGGCATCGGATGCTTTTTGATTGAGCTGAATGCCTGCTGCATGGTAAGATAATGTAATAGGTAAACTTAAACTACCTGATTTGATTTCATATAATGGAAATGAGATGTCCGGTATGCCGGTAATATTCCCTACTGGAATTGACCCATATTTGCCTAATTCAGCTGCATTAGGTGGCGCAGGAATATAAGATTGCAGGTTGGCTTTTGATTGACCCAATATCTTGATATTGATCAGCAAGAGCATTGTTATCACAAAAATATTTTTATTAAGCATATTCATCTTGTTTTCTAAATTGTTTATTGATAACTATGTTTGGTTATTGTTTTATTACTTTTACTGTTTTAAACTGATGATCATAATTTAGTTGAAGTATATAGCTTCCCTTATTAAAATTGGAATGATAAACCGGTAATGAATAGTTGCCTTCTTGAAGTTTGCCCGCATCTTTATGATAGCGAACAACACCATTTAAGTCGTATACTTGAACACTTACATTAGTAGTATGGGGAATATAGAATTCAACATTTAAATGATTAACAAAAGGATTGGGATAAGCACTTAATTGTACTTTAGACCAATAACTGGAATCTCCAGCTTTTAGTCCCGCTCTGCTCAGCGCAACAAACATTGGTTTAGCGGGTTCTCCTCTTACAGAAGAAAACATTTCAATATTGCCTGCTATGTATACACTATCGCTTTGTTGTACTATATTTAATTTAGCATCCTGAAAATGATATGGTATCGCTGTTGAAATACTATAGTGATCTTTACGGGCAAATGTTGATTGTACAAATGATACCTGATCGCCCAATATTGTAGCTTGTATCTTCGCAGTATCTGCCTTGTCTTCTATCCATTCACCGGAAATGCTTTTGTCAGTTGCCTTTATATTTAACTGTAGCCTTTTAGTGGAAATAATATTTTTGCCACTCCAATCATATTGAATCAACCATCCGTTATATTCCCCGGCAATAATATCATTAGCCGGCAAATGCGGTTGAATTTTATTGAATTGATTTAATTCATTTTTATTTGGTATAGCAGCATTGCTTATTTGTTGTAATAAAACTTGCGCAGCACTATCGGAACTATTTTCTGCTGTAGGGGTTTCTAATTCTATTTGTGCTAATTTATAGCCAAGATCTGCTGATTTTTGCAGATAGTATTTTGCACTGTCTACATTTTTTACAACTCCATATCCATTTCGCCAACACAAGCCTAAAAAATATAGGCTGTTCGCTCTATTTTTTGCCGATCCATCAGCAAATAGTTTAGCAGCTTTTATATAATCCTGATCACATCCCAGTCCTTTATAGTGCATATATGCAATAGCATAAATGCTTTGGTCATCACCCAACTGAGCTGCTTTTAAAAAATAATTGTATGCTTTTTGGTAATTGACAGATGCTCCATCTATACCATTTTTATATTCCAGTGCTCGTTCATAATATAATTTGATTTGAGATTTAGTGGTGCTATCATCTATTGTCTGGGAAAATGACTCATTGATTACAAAAGTGAAAAACACGCTTAAAAATAATAAGAGCTGACGCATATTCATATTTATTAATTTTTATCTTTTTTAAGACCCATATTTGTATTTAACTAACAGTTTAGTTTCTTGGCAAAATTATTTTTTACTATTCCTATTATCATTAGACACATTGAATTAAATTTTCTTTGATTCAGCTTTATGAAATAAACCTGAATGAATGTGTAAATGAACAAAAACTATCGATACAATTTTAATCAACCCATGAAAGTGGTCATTTTATTTATGAAAGGGCTGTTTTTCCCATGAAGGCCTAAATGAAGTTTTTTTAAGTTCATACACTTTATTAATAAATATAATATTATCGGTAAATATTTTGCACAAGGGGGTTGGCGGTATTAAAGTGTATTAACCCCCTAATTCTTGGAGTAAATTTCGGTAAAGGTTTGACATTTTTGGTAAATATTAGTAATATTTTTCTCACCCGGCAACAAAGGGCTCTCTTCTGTATATGGTGACATTCGATCGCCCTTTGTTGCCTTTTTGTTTTGATCATTATAGCTTACCCAAACAGATTGTGGGGTTTGCATTTTTAAGGATCCATGTAGTCTTTTACAGTTGTAAAAATGCACATAATTAGTCATAATTAATTTTGCTTCGTAATAACTGCTCATTTCAAAACGCTCTACTACTTCCGTTTGTAAAATACTATGATATGCTTCTATATAGCTATTTTCTTGCGGGGTAGCTATATGGGTAAATTCCTGTTTCGCAGCTTCACTTAGTAAATACTGTTTTACACTATTAGCTAAAAATTGAGAGCCATTGTCGTTTCTGATATTAACCCCTTTTATGGGATGTTGTTGATTAATCTTTCTAAATATATTGATTACATCAATTTGTCTGATGCTTCGTTGTAATATCCATGCAATCACCTTTCTGGAATAAACATCAATTACACTTAGCAAATAGTACCAACGCTGTTCACCATGTATCCATAAATATTTAATATCTAAGCATAAATAATCCATTGGACTAGTAGCCGTTATTTTACGATGTTTTACAAATTGACGTTTTCCGGCTGTTCTTATTACGTATCCCACCCACCAATACCATATAGGTAATTAATGAAGCTTCAGTAATTTCGTTACATTTTTATTGTTCCTGAGATTTCCAGTTTTGAGGGAGTAGTTCGGTAATTTTATTGTTAGGATGTTCGTTGATTCTGTTTAATACATCTTTTAACCACTCATACGGATTGACGCCATAATTTTTACATGTTGCTAATAAACTATAAAACATAGCTGCACGTTGTGCGGCATGATGACTACCGGCAAATAAATAATTTTTACGTCCTAAAGCTACCGGTCTAATACTGTTTTCTATTGGATTATTATCAATGTGCAACAAATCTGTTTCTGCATATACACTTAGCCTTGCCCATCTTTGTAAACTGTATTGCAAGGCTTTGCCTATTACACTTGCGGGTAATACTTCCTGATAAGCATTTAACATCCATTCACCCAATGAGGCTAATATTGGCTTTGCATGTTCCTTACGGTAGTTTAATTTGTTGTTGCCATTTAATGCGTGGTCTTTGATATACCTTTCTATAGCATATAATCGTTGCATTTGTTCCAGCACATATTCTGCCCGAACTTTGTCGTTATCCAATGCCTCCATAAACTTACGGCGTGCATGTGCCATACAGTGGATTAATACAATACCATCTTTCTTACCAAATTCTTCATACACTTGGTATCCATCGGTTTGTAAATAACCCTTAAAATATTTAAGCATCTCTCTGGGACCTTCTTTTCCTCTGCCCCGCTGATACTCAAAGAGTACCAACTTATCTGCATGGCTTTGATATACCCAATAATAACCCTGATGTGTTGTCCCTTTTTTATTACTATCCATTACCCGTATGGTTGTTTCATCGGCATGTAAGTAATGGCTATTGAGCACCAGTTCTTTATGTTTTTCATATAACGGAGTAAGAAAATAACCGGCTGCATTCATCCAATTATTAATACTGCTATCGCTAATAGTTAACCCTAAGCGGGCAAACATTTTAATTTGTCGATCTATGGGTAAATGATCTACATACTTGCTTACCAATAACTGAGCAGGTATGCTTACATCTACTTTGCTTCTCTCAAAACCTCTGGCAGGTGCCTGATGTTGGTAGATGTTACCAGTGCTTACCTCTTGATATTTAGTACGGATTATTCTTTTAACAAACAACTCGGCAGGAGTATAAGATAAGATTTCAGTAACGTCTTCTCCTATTTTTTTAGCAAACTTAAGGTCAATTTCAGTTGGGTTAATCACCACTTCTTCTCTACGTAATTGCTCAGGAAATGCCGCACGACCTCCTTTATTGGCTTGTTTCTTGGTAAGCGTTTTATCGTACGTAATGGTTTTAACCTGTGCGGGTTTTATTTCTTCTATTGCAGGAACATCAAATAAGGTAGGGGCGGTTTCTTCTTTTTTGGAAGGGATAAACTTTTCTTGCTTGCGTAAAAATATTAAGTTGGTTAATTGTTTTAGTTCATGTTCCAGTGCCGCTATTTTAAGATCCTTAGCTTCAATGATAGTTGCTTTTTCTTCAAGCATCAGCTCTTTCTCTTCAATGATGGTTACTTTTTTTTCAAGCATCAGCTCTTTTTCTTCAAGCATTAGTAGCTGCTCTTCGTAAGCCTTTTTTAAGTCGATATGTTGAGTGTTTTTATCCATCTTCTGAGGAAACAAAGATGCAGCTATCACTCAATACAGACAATAGTTTTAACGATTTTATTTACAAACAATTATATGCTAAAAAATGTGCATAAAGCCACCTTTTTTCTGCGTTTTTAAAATAAAGGCCTCTACAATGTAATGGATGATTTTCGAGAAAAAGAAAAACGTTTTTTTCGACGTACGGAGCTCAATATCACGCCTTGTAAAATCAGTTGTAATTGAAATGAACTAATACTAACCGTTTGTGTGCTGGCATTCATAACCGGTAGTTCGTACACACCCTTTTCTAAACGCTTGTAATAAATAGATAACCCATCGCCTTCCCAGGTTAATAACTTTACCTGATTACGCTTGCGGTTCATAAATATATATACCGAACCGGATAAAATATTTTGCTGCATCTGTTGCTGTACCATACCGCATAGTGCATCAAAACTTTTACGCATATCTGCCGCACCGTTATACCAATAGTAATTGGTATTGCTATCTAAGTGCAGCATATTAACTCTGTAACAATTGCTTGATAATATCGATGGATTGCTGGTTAACCGGAAGCAGAACTTCTATACCACGCGCACCTTTTATAATAATGTTTGAAGCAATTGGTTGCTCTGGTTGTTGTACCTGAACCGGTAAAAATGAAGTTTTAGGTCTTTGATAAGATCTATACACGCCATACCAATAATGAAATACATGGTAGGCTATTTGATTATCCTCACAAAATTTACGCTGATTTAATCCACTACTTTTCCATTGTTCTATCATGGCAAATTGTTGTACTCTCTGCGTATCCTTATTTTTCATAGCTAACTTTTTGCAAAAATCAACAATATATTGCTAGCTAAAAAGATGGTATTGGTGGGAGGGATACCTTATTACTTTGCCAAGTAGTAAGTTATTTTCATCCATCAGACGATATACTTTTTTACCATTAATGATATAGTTTAAATTCTTCAATGAAGCGGCAACTTTCTTGTAGCCATAGCATATAAAGTCTTCACTTAAAAGCTTTTTAATGGAGGTAACAACTTCTTCATTTAAGACTACAGTACCATTTTGCATTTTAGTGCATGAACTAGGTTTTGCTCCTGGCTGACCTAATAGTGGTTTATAATGGTAGCTACTCTGTGGTAATTGAAGCCACTTACACAAGCTTTTAATATTAACCTGCTGCTGATATTGATTTACCAAAGCTATCTTGGTTTGATTTGGATAGGAGTTTTTTTTAGTAGTTCACCCTTCACTTCAAGCTCTAGTGCCTGACGGGCAATGATGCGTTTTAAACGCTCATTCTCTTCTTCTAAAGCTCTGACCTGTGGATCTACCCGGTGGTATTGGGGCTTTAATCCAGCAGCTCCTTTACTTACATATCGCTCCTTCCACTTCGACAGTAACGATGGAGATATATTGTATTTACGACTGGTTTCAACGGTACCTTCTCTTTCTGCTTCTTGCAAAATAGATAGGCGCTCCTCGGGGCTAAATTTGCGGTTTACTCTTGACATGATTCCTAAAGTTAAGATTATAAAATTGTTTTTAATTTTACATCCAGTCCTTTAGGGGGTTAATACAATATTACATCATTTTATTTGGACGACACTTGATGATTGTTAAATAGTTTTGTAACATTTTAAAATGACAATCTCCAAATGAAATCGATCAACAAATTAATAAAAATCAATGAAATAA
>JBIIAP010000155.1:0-6521 GCA_044239855.1 Sediminibacterium sp.
ACCATTCAATATTCAACTTCAACTGTTGTAAATGAATAATGATGGTAACAGTTAAAACACTAGATAAAATTGGAGAAAGCGAACGTGGCGCAACACATTATTTTAGTACGGATAGAACAGGTCAGTTTATAGTGGCTTATAGAAAAGCCGGCTCTGTTAATGGGCAGCATTATCACAAAGGAACTGCTGTCTCAAAAAATCCTGAACAGTTTATTTTAATGCAGGGTGAGGCAACAATAAATTGGTTTGATGTAAGAAGCGATCATAAAGGCTCAGTTAAAATAGTTGCACCAGCATTAGTTTGTGTTGAACCATGGGCTTGGCACGAAGTTATAGCGGATACCAATTTTGTAATGTTTGAGTTAAATGGATTGGAGGACGCTAAAGAGGATACGTTTAGAGATTGGTCAGAAAAATAATTAATAGTTGATATAATATAGTTACAATGGCAAAAGTGAAAAGTGATAATAAATTTATGGAGAGCGAGAGTGGCGTTCAAGGGCAATATAAAAACTGGTTTTTAGAATATGCCTCTTATGTTATTTTAGAACGTGCTGTTCCTGCTATTGAAGATGGACTAAAACCGGTACATCGTAGAATTCTTCATTCTATGAAAGAAATGGATGATGGCAGATTCAATAAAGTTGCCAATATCATCGGGCAAAGTATGCAGTACCATCCCCATGGCGATGCAAGTATTGGCGATGCTTTGGTGAATATGGGTCAAAAAGATTTATTAATTGATACCCAGGGTAACTGGGGTGATGTTAGAACTGGCGATTCTGCAGCAGCTTCTCGTTATATAGAAGCCCGTTTGTCTAAGTTTGCATTGGATGTTGCGTTCAATCAAAAAACAACCGAATGGCAATTAAGCTATGATGGCCGAAAAAATGAACCGGTTAACCTCCCAATGAAATTTCCATTACTATTGGCTCAGGGAGCCGATGGTATTGCTGTGGGCTTATCTACCAAAATATTACCCCATAACTTTTGTGAACTGATTGAAGCTTCTATTAAATATTTAAAAGGTAGAAAGTTTGAATTATACCCCGATTTTTTAACGGCAGGTATGATTGATGTATCTAATTATAATGAAGGTAAACGTGGCGGTAAAGTTCGGGTCAGGGCTCATATAGAAGAACTAGATAAAAAAACGTTGGTTATTAAAGATGTTCCATACAGTGTAACTACTTCTCAATTAATGGAAAGCATCACCAAAGCCAATGATCAAGGTAAAATAAAAATTAAAAAAGTCACCGATGTTACTGCTAAAGATGTAGAAATTCAAATTGATCTTGCAGCAGGCATTTCCCCGGATATAACCATTGATGCATTATACGCCTTTACAGATTGTGAAGTAAGTTTATCACCTAATGCTTGTGTTATTGAAGAAAATAAACCCAAATTCTTAACAGTACATGAGCTGCTAAGGTCCTCTGTAGATAATACGAAGGGACTTTTAAAACTTGAGTTAGAAATACGCCTGGCCGAATTACAGGAAAAATGGCATTACACTTCTTTGGAAAAAATATTCTTTGAAGAGAAAATATACAAAGAACTGGAACAAAAACATGCTACCTGGGATAAGGTTATAGAAGCAATTGATAAAGCATTCTTACCATTTAAAAAGAAGCTTAAAAGAGAAATACAAAGAGAAGATATCCTAAAGTTAACCGAGAAGCCTGTAAGAAGAATTTATAGATTAGATATCAATGAACTGAATGCTCAAATCAAAGCGATAGAAGCTGATATTAAACAAGTGAAATTTGATTTAGAAAATTTAACCGATTTTGCTGTTGCCTACTTCGATAATTTATTAAAGAAATACGGTAAAGGAAAAGAACGTAAAACCGAAATCAAAGAATTTGATACTATTCAGGTAAAGCAAGTGGCTATTGCTAACACTAAAGTGTACATCAATAGAAGTGAAGGATTTATTGGAACAGGACTTAAAAAAGAAGAATTCTTATGTGAGTGCTCCGATTATGACGATATCATTGCTTTTACCAGAGCCGGTATTATGAAAGTGGTAAAGGTTTCGGAGAAAACTTTTATTGGTAAAGATGTTATTTATGCAGCCGTATTTCAAAAAAATGACGAACGAACAACGTACAACATGATTTATGTAGATGGTAAAACTGCTGTGAGTTTTGCTAAACGTTTTAATGTTACCGGTATCACTCGCGAAAAAGAATATGATCTTACTAAAGGAGCGGAAAAAAGTAGGGTACATTATTTTACAGCTAACTTAAACGGTGAAGCTGAAGTGGTTAAAATTTTACTTAGCCCCAATAGTCCGGCTCGTACCAAAGAACTCGATTTTCATTTCGAAGAACTTGAAATTAAAGGCAGAACCAGTATCGGTAATCAAGTTACTAAATATGCTATTAAATCCGTTAAATTAAAAGAAGCAGGTAAGAGCACATTAGCTGGCAGAAAACTTTGGTTTGATGACAAATTCGGCAGATTAAACACGGAGGAGAAAGGCAAATATTTAGGATCATTTGAAGAAGAAAAAATTATTGTATTTTATAAAGATGGATCGTACGAATTAACCGATACTGAAATCGCTCAAAGATTTGAACCTGAACAAGTCATGTTAATCGAACAATTCAATCCCGATAAAACAATTTCTGCCATCTACCTTGATCAGGAAAAAAATCAATACAATATCAAAAGATTTAAAATTGAAACCTCTACACTTAAAACTAAATTCCTCTTTATAAAAGAAGGCAAAGGGAATCGATTAGAAGCTGTTTCAACTCATAATGAACCTGTTTTGATTGTGCAAACTGGTCGCGGACAAACTATTAGAACTGCGAAGTTTAAAGTTGCAAAAATGGTGGAAGTGATGGGCTGGAAAGCCGTTGGTGCTAAGTTGACTGATTTTAGTAAGACCATTGAAATGACCTGGGAACCTCCTTCTAAAAAAGATAAAGCACAAACTGAACTGTTTTAAACAAATAAGATGATTAATATTAAAGTTGGCAATTATAATACACTAAAGGTTAATCGTAAGGTTGAGTTTGGCTATTATTTAGATAATGGGGAAGAGGGTATTTTATTACCTAAAAGATTTGCCCCTTCAACCCTTAGAATTGGGGACGAAATAAATGTTTTTGTTTATCATGATTCAGATAATCGATTAATTGCAACTACGCAAAAAGCTAATGCCGTTGTAGGAGAAATTGCTAAAATGAAAGTAGTTGCAGTTACAAGACAGGGGGCTTTTTTGGATTGGGGTTTGATGAAAGATTTATTTGTGCCTGCTTCAAAACAAGTTAGCGGAATGCGATTGGGTGGCGAGTACTTAGTTTTGTTATATATTGATGAAATGACGGGTAGAGTAGCAGCTACAGAAAAAGTGGAAGCACTCATGCGTAATGAAGAACTTTCAGTAAAAGAAATGGATCTGGTAGATTTATTAGTGTATCGTACTTCTGAATTGGGATACATTATGATCATCAATAACAAACACATTGGAGTACTTCATACCAGTGAAGTGTTTCAGAAATTAGAGATAGGGGACAAAGTAAGAGGGTTTGTTAAGAAAATACGTCCGGATAATAAAATTGATTTAGTATTAGGTAAACCCGGTTTTGAAAAAGTAGAAGAGGAAGGCGATAAAATCATTCGATTATTAAATGAAAATAATGGTTACCTGCCCTATAATGACAAATCTGCTCCCGAAGACATCTATCAGTTTTTTGGAATGAGTAAAAAAACATTTAAGATGACCCTTGGCAATTTGTATAAACAACAAAAAATACAATTTGCTAAAACTGGAATTCAACTTTTGGAAGTAAATTAATTCATTCTTTACTTGTACTTTTGTGTATTGAATTGTACGATCAAATAATCATCACCATGAATAGTAAAGTTGTTTACATTGTATCTGCTGTAAGAACACCTATTGGAAGTTTTGGCGGATCACTAAAAAATTTTACTGCTCCTCAAATAGGTGCTGTTGCTATTAAAGGGGCTGTTACCAATGCCGGCATCGATCCTAATATAGTTGATGAAGTGTTAATGGGTTGTGTTATACAAGCCAATACTGGACAAGCTCCTGCTCGTCAGGCAGCTAAATTTGCCGGTTTGCCTGATCATGTAATTGCTACTACTGTTAATAAAGTTTGTGCAAGTGGTATGAAAGCAATTGCACAAGGTGCGCAATCTATTTTATTGGGTGATGCAGATATTGTAGTGGCAGGAGGTATGGAAAGTATGAGCAATGTGCCTTATTATAATACGCATACTCGCTGGGGTAATAAGTATGGTAATATTCAACTTGTGGACGGCTTAGCTAAAGATGGTTTAACCGATGTGTATCATAATTATGCCATGGGAAATGCTGCAGAATTATGCGCTGATGAATTTAATATCACTCGCGCCGATCAGGATGCATTTGCAATAGAGAGTTATAAAAGAAGCCAGGCGGCTATTGGTAATGGATATTTTGACACAGAAATTGTACCTGTTGAAATTCCACAAAGGTCAGGCGCTCCAATATTATTTGCTAAAGATGAAGAACCTTTTAACGTAAAGTTCGATAAAATTGCTTCGTTAAAACCTGCCTTTCTACAAAACGGAACTGTAACAGCTGCAAATGCAAGCACAATGAATGATGGTGCGGCTGCTGTTGTATTAATGAGTAAAGAAAAAGCAGAACAGTTAGGTATTAAACCCCTTGCCATTATTCGTAGTTATGCAGATGCAGAACAGGCTCCCGAATGGTTTACCACCACACCTTCATTGGCAATTCCTAAAGCAATAAGTAAGGCTGGTTTAACTATGAATGATATAGATTTTGTTGAATTAAATGAAGCTTTTTCAGTTGTAGGTATAGCGAATACCTTAAAAATGAAGTTGGATCCGAATAAAGTAAATGTTCATGGTGGGGCGGTATCTCTTGGTCACCCTTTGGGTGCCAGTGGCGCAAGAATAATCGTTACATTAATTAATGTGCTTAAACAACAGGGCGGTAAGATTGGCGCAGCCGGAATTTGTAACGGTGGTGGAGGGGCAAGTGCAATGGTTATAGAATTGGCTTAATACTTTGTTGTTTATATATTAGCTATCCCAACCCTGCATCGTACAAACTGATTTTTAGTGATGGATTCTATCATGGAAAGTGCCAGATCACCAGCGTGAATGGATGGTACTGTAGCATCCGGTAAATAATTTTCACTCGTTATAAAATGACCTGTTTCGTCCGCATTTATAATCTTTGATGGACAATAATACGTCCAGTCAAGTGATGATTTATTCAATAACTCAAATGCTTTTAATTGTTCTTCTGATATAGCTTTAAATTTCTCCGGAAATTCAGTTGAATCCATTAATAAATGTTCATTCTCCGCATTTAATATACCCATACCTCCCAAAACAACTACTCTGCTGATATTCTTGCTTCCCATTTGGGCAATGATGTTTTTAATACCAATGCTTCTGCTTTTATCGGTAAACTCAAAATGATCATTGTTAAATAGTACTATTACCGCATCTGAATGTAACAAACCCTCTGAAACATCATTTGCATCTAAAATATATCCTTTCTTGGCAATCAATAACTCATTGCGGTGGTCTTCATCAATAAAACCTTCAATATTTCTGGAAAAGGCAGTAACAGTAAAACCTCTATTCAGGCATTGATGTACAACCCTTTCACCAAGTGGAAAATTTGCACCAAACACTGTTATATGCATGAAGCTGTTTTGTTAATGATTAACTATTGAGCTGCTTGCTCAATAATCTCTTGCATGTTAATTCCCTGATGACTCTCGTCATAAGTACATGCCCCTTTTTTGATGAGTAATATTTGAGGAGATTCATGAAATACATTAAAGAATTCACCCACCTCATTGGATAGTGTCCTGTTCTTCAATAAATCTAGATAATAAAAATCAATTGATTCGGGAGCATCTTCTCTCTCTAATCTGTTAAGTGCCATAGAACTTATACTGCAACGTGTACTATGTTTGAAAATAACCTGAGGTTTTTGCGCAGACTTTTCTCGAATTTCATTGAGCTGCTCCTGACTATTTAATTCAATCCAATTCATGATAAATTCGATTTTTAGATAATTAATATTAAGTATTACCCTCTAAAAAACTTAGGGTTGGTTGTAGGGCAACCTCTGTTTCTACTTGCAGAACATGAAGAGAGGGTAAATGCAATCATAATGATTAATGAAAACAGGACTGCTATTTTTTTCATGAGTGGGGGATTTACTGATTTTTTGAAGGAGAATGGGCCTGATTAATTTATTATTGTAATTAAACAACTTTTATAATATGGCTCATTTCATGTCAATTATCTTAAATTATAAATTAATATTGCTAAATTATTTATAATTAGGTGAAATAACTAAAGTTTTTCACATATAATCTATAATTAATTGTTATTTAATTAAAATAAGCAAATGAAAGTTCATTTTATCTCTATCGGTGGGAGTGTTATGCATCAATTGGCTATAGCCTTGCATAAAAAAGGATATGATTTAACGGGCTCTGATGATGAGA
>JBIIAP010000017.1:0-20254 GCA_044239855.1 Sediminibacterium sp.
GCCTGTGTTTATAGCGCATAAATAATTGAATATGGATTCTATTACCCATATTGCGCTCGGTGCCTGCATGGGGGAGGCTTTTGCAGGAAAGCAGCTTGGTAAAAAAGCCATGTTATGGGGGGCACTCGGTCAAAGTATTCCTGATATTGATTTTATTGCAGCATTTTGGATGAATCCATCTTCTTATTTATTAGCACACCGAGGATTTACCCATTCCTTTTTATTTGTAGTATTAATTGCAGTGTTTCTTGCATTAATTGCTGAAAAATTACATAGACCTCATAATATTACATTTTTAAAATGGGTAATATTTTTTATAACAATCATATTTTTGCATGTTTTTATTGATGCATTTAATAATTATGGCGTTGGTTGGTTTGAGCCATTTAACCATAAGCGAGTATCATTTAATGCAATATATGTAGTTGATCCTTTTTTTTCTATTAGTACCTTATTGTCTTTGTTTCTATTGATTTACTTAGACAGCAAATCTCTTACTCGAAAATACATCTGGGTAGTTGGATTAGGTCTTAGTTCTATTTATATGCTGTATAGTTTATATAATAAACATCTAATTGATAAAGCTGTAAAAAATCAATTTCATGTTAATCAAATGAGCTATTCATCATATATGAGTACCCCCGCTCCCCTTCAAAATTATTTATGGTATATAGTGGTTGGTGACGGCACAAAATATTATGTAGGATATAGATCTATTTTAGATAATAAGAATTCCTTTAAGTTTAATACAATTTCCATTAATGATTCCCTTTTATCTGAATTCAAAAGAAGCGAAGATTTAGACCATCTTATACGGTTTTCCCAACAATTTTATACAATTGAAAAATGGAAGGACACATTGGTTTTTAATGATTTACGATTTGGTCAGATAATGGGTTGGGATGATAAACATACAAATCGTTTTGTATTTCACTTTTATTTAAATAAACCTGAAGGAAATTTATATGTTATACAACGAGGTAGACTTGAAGGATGGAATTTGCAAATGTTAAATTCATTGAGACATCGAATTTTTAGAGAATAATAATTTTAAATATTTAGTTTTTCTATTTTCAGCTATCAAGTACTTTAATTTAAGTAGCCGATAAATTTCTTTTTCAGTTTTCCCACCAATTCTTTGATTTGTTTGAATATCATAAATACCATATTCATTTAACTTAAATCCCCTGGAATTTGCAAATTTTCTTAATGAAATATTATACTCCTTTGACCCTGTAAAGTAAAGTAGCGCAGCTCCATAATTTAATTTATTTGCTAATTGTATATCAACTTGAATTCCTTTTTCATGTAAAATAACACTTGTCTTTTTAGTTCCCTTAAATAGGATATGCTTTATTTCTGGCAACTTAGTTACTTCCATTATAATATTTTTATAAATTTCTTCATTACATTGTATTACAATATCAATATCTCCAATTGTCTCTGATTTTCTCCTGATGCTACCCGCTAGTTCAGCATTTTCTACTCCATTTATCATTTTTATTTTATTTAATATCTCGTTTCCAAGAATCCTTGCTTCATTTAATTTAATTCTTTTTTGTAAATTATTTACTTTTATTTCTTTTAATAATTTCATTAATTTTTTATTTCCAATCCCTTTTATTTTTGGCACTTTATTTTTTTCTAATATATCTATTAATTCCTTTCTGTTTTTAAACTTTATCGTTTGATATAATGTATATAATGATTTAGGACCAAATCCTTTTATATTTGACAAGCTAATACATTCAAATGGAATTTTTTTCTGAAGTTGTTCTAGTTTTAATATCTTTCCAGTTTTAATAAACTCATTAATTTTTTCAGCGATACTTTTTCCTATACCTTTTATTTGATCTAATTGATCAATGTTATTTACATATATTCCAATATCTTCCTTCATATTGTTTAATATTTTAGCTGCATTTTCGTATGCCCTTGCTCTAAAGCTATATTTTCCATTTTCTATATAATTATAGCAAAAAGCCATTTTAGAAAAAATTGCCGATAATAACTTGTTATTTTTAATTAATATAGACGCATTCATGGCTTTTATTTTACTATATGTAATATAAAATTGAATTGATCTAATAAAATTGTTTATAATCAATGTATGCCTTGATTTTTATCAGTTACATTAAATAATTGTAAAGCTACATTTGCTTATTAACCATATCCTAATGAATCATAGTCCAACAACTCCTGAGATTAAAGAAATCATTAAAGCAACTCATTACAGGCCGGCTATCTCTATTATTTTGCCCTTTGAACCAAAAATGAATTTAAAAACTGAACTCACCCATGCTTTAAAAATTGCCTCCGATACTGTAGAAAAAAAATTGGTAAAAGAGTATCCAGAAGAAATTAGTATACTGGTAATGAGAAAATTGAGAAATATTATTAATGGACTTAATTACAATACACATAAAAAGAGTATAGCAATTTATGTTTCACCTGTTTTTGATAAAGTTTTATATCTTGATATTGCTGTAGATAAAAAAATATTTATTGATGAATCATTTGAAATTCGTGATTTGGTTTATAGCAAAAAACAAATAAACAAATACCTGCTGTTAATGATTAGCCATAAAGAATGTCGTATATTTTTAGGCAATACCACAGATTTTGTAAGAATCATGACCAATACTCCAGAAGAGTCAATTGCCTACCAAATTGATTCATCAGAAAAAATTGCTAATTTTTCAGATGCAGCCTCAATTCAAGAAGTACAACTTAAAAAATATTTATTACAGGTAGATAATTCACTTAGAATAATTTTGAATGCTTATAAACTTCCACTATTTGTTATGGGCACAGAAAAAGTTCTTGGATATTTTAAAAAAATAACTAAACATAATGGTTCAATAATTGATTTCATTCATGGTAATTATGAAAAAACATCCATTTCAGAATTGTTAGAACTTTTAAAGCCGTACAAAGAAAATTGGAAAAAAGTAATTGAAACAAATATAGTTAATAAATTAACTGAAGCTGAAGGAAGTAACCGATTAGTTTCAGGAATTAGAGAGGTTTGGCGAACAGCTGCTAATCAAAAAGGACAATTATTAGTATTGGAAAAAAATTACATGTACCCAGCGGAGAATAATGCTGCAAATGAAGTTATTTACAAAACTATTGAACCCTTTAATAAATTTTCTTACATAAAAGATGCTGTTGATGATGTAATTGAAAAAGTACTGGAGAATGGAGGAGATGTTGAATTTGTTGAAGAAGGCATGTTAGTTAAATATAATCATATAGCTCTAATACAGTATTATTAAAATTCTTTTCTACAGTCTTAGCAATAAGTATTTGTATGAATAAAGACAATATAAAAACATATTTTAATTGTCTGATTGATGATCTTGAAAAAAATTATGTAAATCTATTGCTTGATTTCGATGAAGAATCTATTCATAAATTTAGAGTATGTTATAAAAAAATAAATGCATTATCCCAATTGCCTTTATTTAATAAACATTCAAAATTCCGGTTCAACAAAAATATTAAGCATATCTACAATTTGCTTGGTCATTTAAGAGATCAACAAATATTATATACTAAACTAATTGATAACTTAAAATACCCGCCTTTTAATTTGTATTGGTTTATTCATCAATTAAATAGGAAAAATACAAAAATTAAGTATTTGATTCTTTTAAAAAAAAATAAAGGCTTGTGTAATAAAAGCTCAGATGAATTATTAGTTAATATAAAAACAAATATATCTAAAAAGAAAATAAATAAACATATACAACTCAGTATAGATAAATTAAATACCGTTATAATGTTGAATAAATTTGATGATCATATTTTACATGATTTACGTAAAAAATTAAAAAATCTCTATTATTATTTTACACTTAAATGCACAAATGAATTTAATATTTCTTCTACATTAAAATATAAGGTTGATGATTTGGCTGCTATTTCTAGTAAATTAGGAGAAATACAAGACTACTTTTTTCAAATTGATGAACTAAATCCAAGAAAACTTAGTAAAATTCCATTGGAAGAAATCAAAATGCTTCAGCCTATTAGAGAAGAATGGATCAATAAAAAAAATATGCTTAAAATAACATTAATTCTGGAACTTAAAATGCTATTGACTAAAGTCATATAAAGTTTTGACCTTAATCAATATTGTTTGCGATATACTAATGTAATTTGCACTAATTAAAATTCTATGCTATGAATAACGTTAGTAAATCATTGTTACTAATTGCTGCTAGTGCGGCAACTGGTTTTGTATTAGGTATTTTATTTGCACCTGACAGTGGCAAAAACATTCAACGGAAAATTAATGATGAGGGTAAAAAACTGACAGATGATATTAAATATCGGTTTCGTAAAAGAAAAGAACAACTTAGTGATTTGAAGGATGAAATTGAAAGTAAAATCAATGAAAAAATAGATGAATTTGCTTAATTATCTTCTATCCCTACATAATATTTAAATAACAATTTAGTTGTTTTTACCATCCTTAATGGTTATAACTGATCTTACCAAATCACAAATTAGCTGTTATAATTTAACAGATTTTAATTCCTTTTTAAGCCCTTTAAATGAAATTCTGGCACTTTCATGAAAGATATTGCCATTTTAGTGTAGTCTTTATATATTTATTGGTTTTTTTGTTATTTTTATTTTCTTAATATTCTGGTTACATTTTTTTCATTATTATTAAATTTTATCAATTACCTTTTGTCTATGAAAAAAATATTATTAATTGAAGACAATGAAGACATTAGAAATAATACTGCTGAAGTTCTGGAGTTGTCTAACTATAAAGTTTTACTAGCAGAAGATGGCAAAATTGGAATTGAAAAGGCAATTGAATACACTCCGGATTTAATTATTTGCGATATCATGTTACCTGTATTAGATGGATATGGTGTAATTCACGCTATTCAAAAAAATATTAAAATAAAACATACGCCTTTTATTTTTTTAACTGCTAAAGCTGAACGAGAAAATTATAGAAAAGGTATGGATCTTGGAGCTGATGATTATATCACCAAACCATTTGAAGCTACAGAACTGCTCAATGCAATAGATAGAAGATTAAAGAAAATAGAACAATTAAAAGCTGAACTATCTCCTGGAATAAATGGTTTACAGGAATTAATGAGTATATCTAATGAAAAAGCAATACTGCAAAATTTCACTTCTGACAGAAATACTAATATAATCAGTAAAAAACAAAAAATATATAAAGAAGGGAATCATCCGGATAATTTATATTATATCGTAAAAGGCAAAGTGAAGACATATAAAATTAATGATGATGGCAAGGAATTGGTGACAGAATTATATAATCAAGGAGATTTTCTGGGTTATATAACATTATTAGAGGGGGGTACTTATAAAGATAATGCCGAAGCACTGGAAGAAACAGAATTGGCATTGATACCCCGAAAGGAATTCAAAGAGTTATTGGATAACAATAAAGAAATAATGCTTAAATTCATTAAGTTATTAGCCAATAATATCACTGCCAAAGAAAATCATCTTCTGGGTTTAGCTTACAATTCTCTTCGTAAAAAAGTTGCTGAAGCTCTACTTTTGTTGTATAAAAAATATGCAGGATCTGAAAAAGATTACTTTGTAATTGATATAACTAGGGAAAGTTTAGCAACTATTGCTGGTACCGCAACTGAGTCTTTAATTAGAACATTGAGTGATTTTAAATCTGAAAAATTAATTCAAATGCACGATGGTAAGATTAGTGTAAGTGATTGTTCTAAATTGGAAAGATTAGTAAATTGATATTTAATTTCATTACTACATAAATTATTTTTTACTAATTACCCCTTTTTCTATCATATTTTTCATAATTTTTTTGCTGTATTCATGTCCAAAATTATTTGCATTATTTATGTTAAAAGATTTTGTTTGTACAGAATATAGCATTTTCTGTGTTGACATATCATATAAATTACTCTCCCAAAAGTATTGAGATTCTGTAACATAATATCCTGGTTCATAAATACGATCATATAACATGCCCCTATATCCCCAGAATCTACTATAATAATTACCCATTGGAGTAAAATAAATATTTCCAGGCACGTATTTTCTTTCTTTATTTTTATCTAATAAAACAATTGTTATAATTGCATCTATATTTTTTTTCTCTAAATTTTTAATTACATATTCTTCCGATTTATTTTCAAATGTTTTAGGGCCAAATTCAGCTAAAGCTGATATTGCTGTATAACCATTGTCCTTTAAATCATTTACTAAATGATTTTCTATTTGTTGCTGAATAGATCTATCTTTTTCACTATAAATCGATAGTACTAATATCTTTTGATACTTATTGAAATCTGCATTTTTATCAATCCATGTAGAAGTAATTTTTGCTGATGTACAGCCTGTAGTTAATATAAAGGCAATTACATATAATTTATTTATTTTCATTTATTTTCATTTTATATATGTTTTCATAAAATACAACTTTCCCGAATTTATCAATACCCGCTAAATTGTACCAAACAATTAGGGGTGATTTAATTTCTGCATTAACCCAAATAGGGGACTTGTTTAATAAGCACCCTTTTTCTATTAGCGTATCAATAGCTAAATGATTACTGCCTAATATTATTTTACCAATTTCTGTAGGCTTTTCCATTCGCATACAACCATGACTATAAAATCTTTTATTTTGTTCAAAATACAATTTACTTGGAGTGTCGTGTAAATATACTCCAAATGGATTTTCAAAATCAAGTTTAATTAACCCCAGCGAATTGTCACATCCGGTGCTTTGCCTTATTGTATATGGAAAATAATTTTTACCTAGTGCTTGCCAATTTATCGTATATGGGTTAATAATTTTTCCTGAGCTATTTATCACCTGATAGTTTCCACTATTTAAATAAGATATATTTCTTTTAATTTTCGGTAATAATTCTTTAGTAGCGATACTATAAGGTACATGCCAATATGGGTATAAAACTACATTATTCACTCTCGATGTTAATGTTGGAGTTTTTGTAGAATATTTACCCAAAACCATTTTCATTTCAAGGATAATGTTATTTTTGTTATAAACTTTCATGTAGGCATTCGGTATGTTAACCAATATAACTGGTTCATTGCTATTTATTAATTTCCAGTAAAGCCACTTGTAATAATTTAATGATACCTTCAATCTTTTTATTCTTTCTAATATATCAATATTCAATTCTGCTTTTAGTCTATCAGATATCTTGGGTTCTTCCTGTAGGTTAAATAAATTTTGAGCTAATGATATTTTTTGTTTTAATATACTATCTGAAACATTTTCCTTTAGAGTATCTAAAATACCCAATTGTGATAGCTTATTTATTAGTGGGGCATTTTTATAACTTATTTTACTTGAATTAATATGATAATTACCATTCGGTTTATTTGTATTTAATACAACTAATTCTTTAATCATATTTTCTAAGGCATAAACTTCAGGCAATGAATTTTTATATAGTAATAAATTAGAGAATACTAATTTATTATTTTTTATTAAATCAATTAATTTATTAGTAATTAAAATTGCAGCATTAATATTTATGTTTAATCCGTTGTAACCAAATTTTGGAACTGTATTTCCAAAATTATAATGATGCATAAATATAATTAGTGTGTAGGTAAAATTTATTTCAGCATTAATACTGTCTAATTTAGTATTAAATGAGCGCATTTTATTTTCATTATATACTGCTACTTTATAATCTTCTTTATTTAAACCCAATGCATCAGATTGTAAATTAATTTCTTTTATAATATCTATAATATTATTATTATTAAACCAAATTAATTGATAACCGATTTTTTGATAAACATTATTTAAAATATTTGTATAGTATTTATCTTTAAACTGATATTTTGTTAAAATATTTTGTATGGTTATATCTTCATTTTGTGCACTCACATATTTAACATGAAAAAATATACATATCAATAGTATGCATTTATGATATATTTTCATGTCTTTCTATCTTTTATTTAGATTCGTTATAATTAAAAATGCCAGATATAATTGACTGCTATAACTATATTTTTTATGACATTTTGAATTATTATAAATGCCCCACTTGCCAGGTGGGGCTAATTAGATATTAAGTTTATTTTACAGTAATTTGCTTAACTGTTGGCTTTTTTATTCCTTCTACACATGGAAGTGAAATTGTTAAGATACCATCTACGTATGTTGCATCTACACTTTCTTTATTAACTTCATCAGGTAACGTAAAAGTTCTGCTGAAGGAAGAATAATTGTATTCTTTTCTGGTAAAACGTCCTTCTTTTTCTTCTTTATTCTCCTCTTTTTCGCAACTAATGGTTAGCATATTACCATCAATATCTATTTTAAAGTCATCTTTCTTCAAACCAGGTGCAGCTAAAGTCACTCTAAATGCATCCTTTGTTTCTGTGATGTTCACTGCTGGAACATTCATAGAACGACTCAACATGCTAGAGCCATTTTCAAACCATTCATTCCATGGTTTAAAAAAATCTTCAAATAAAGTTGGCGTTCTTTCCGTTAATCTGCTTAAAACATTTGTTCCCATTTTTCCTCCTTTTTAATTATTTTAATAAAATATTATTGATACAAATCTATTTTACTATTATTTATTTCTAAAGAACTTCTATCAATAGGTATGATGAGATTGATCAATATGTTTTTTACTTATATTAATTCTTTTATAATAAAAAGTAACTAAGTGAAATATAATTTGAAAAGTATGCCACGATAACCATCGTATCAATTGTTTTATTGCGTTTTTATCATTTAAATGTTTTTTATTTGAAATTTTTATACAATTTATCCTTTTAATTTCTTCTATTTCATTTTTAACGGTTTCTACAAATATTCTATTTCTTACATCTACATTTAATTCAATACTTGCATATGTACTTATATCATTTATGTTATATGATCCAATTGTTAACCATTCATCGTCACAATAAGCCATTTTTGCATGTAATACAGATGGCTGATATTCATATATATTTATTTTGTTTCTTAGCAAAAAATCATATAACCATCTTTCTGCATTTTTAGCAATCCATATATCTGATGGTCCTGCAATAATTATATCTATTTTTATGCCTTTATTTGCTGTGTTTTTTAAAATCCTTCTCAATACCCTCCCCGGTAAAAAATAACTGCATATAATGGTCACTTCTTTTTGAGCATAATACAGCATTTCAATATAAGTTTCTGATATTTCATTTTTTCTTCTTATCCAATCGTTCCTTCTAATTCTTACATCTGCATGTACATCAATATTTAGTGGAACATTCTTATTATTACCAGAACAATTATAATGTATATGATTCCGCTTAAATCCAAACCATGTATTCCAGCAAATTTTACATAACTCCTGAATACTTGCTCCTTCTAATAATATTGAAAAATCAAACCAAGCTTTTTTATCAGGCATATCGTTATATCTATTCGATATATTAATACCACCAATTAAACCATAATTATTATCAGTTAGTAAAACTTTATGATGCAACCTTCTCCCAAAATAAAAACTTTTGCTTTTGAATAAAGGTTCAAAAAACCTAAAATGTATACCAGCTTTTTTGATTTCTTTTATAAACGTTGAATTTAAGGATTGTGATGCATATCCATCAACTAACAGATAAACTTTGACTTTTCTATGTGATGCTTCAATTAATGCGTTGGTTATGCATTTACCTGTTTCATCATTTTCGTAAATATATGTTTGTAAATGAATAATATTATTTGCTGAATTAATTAGTTGCAGCATCATACTAAAATACTCATTTCCTCCTTTAATTAGTTTTACTTGGTTATTATGTGAAAATCCTTTTAGATATATATTATTTCTTTGTTGCACTTGTATTATGATTATTTATACAATAAATCATAATATTCAAAGGCCATTCTATTACTATCAAACTTTGGTATGATATCTTTCATAGAATTTATCATTATTTTGTTCCATTCATTGGGTTGATTATAATACATAGGGATGACTGTATTTTCTAATTTGTCATATAAACTTTCACAATCAATCTTATCTTGCAAGTGTTCTGGTATACTGCTGTCAGACGGTTTTATAATAAATGCATTTACATTATCAATTGCATATTCCGGAAACCATCCATCGGGTATCGCTAAATTAATTGCTCCATTCATTGCTGCAGACATGCCGCTGGTTCCAGATGCTTCATGGGTTATTCTTGGTACATTTAGCCATATATCTGCCCCTGTTTTAAGCGTTTTAGAAAGTTTTAGTTCATATCCGGTTAAAATGCAACAGTTCCTATAATTTTTACATAAATCTACAATTTTGTCAAATATACCGATTGCTGTATAATCCATTGGGTACGGTTTTCCAGCCCAAATAATTTGAATTGGCATAGATTTATTGCATACGATTCGATTAAATCGTTCCATATTATGTAATAACAAGTCTGCTCTTTTGTACCCGACAAATCTTTTTGCGAATACAATGGTTAATACTTCTTGTTCATATATCTCGCCGCATTGATCTGCAACAATTTCAAATAGTTGCTTTTTCCCTTTTTTCTTTATTGCTGAAAGCTCACTCGATTTATTACCTTCTATACAACTATACATTTCTTTGTTATGCCAATACAAATAATTTTGAGCATTTGTAATTGATATTATTTCACAAATATTTTTATATTTTTTCCAAATAATATTAATTGTTTCTAAATGAGTTTTAGATACTGCATTTGCTTTTTTTGATAATTGCAATGCTGATAATGTTAAATTTAAATTATCATTTTCTATGAACGTAATATTTTTTACTTCTTCAATATTTACACCACTGAAATACCCCATTTTATCTAATTCCCATATAAACATTTTCTGATTTCCACTTTCCTCCGGAGTATGATTAGTGAAAACCAGATGTGATTTTACTACTTCAATAGACTTATATTTATTATATAGATAAAATGCAAGTGGTAATGCGTGTGATTCATTTATATGAAATATATTTGGTGTCCAATTTAAAGCTTCCATTAGTTTCACACTGCCAACGCCCAATAAAATTGAAGATGCAATTTTACTTTCCGGATTAGAGTTGTATAGTTTATGTGTTATGGTATTCGACAAGTAGTCATTTTCAGGTAAATCAGTACTCAAAAAAAATATTGGCGCTGTATTAAATATTTCAGGTGCTAAATAATATGCAGTTACCCATACTTCGTGATTATTTACGCTTATAGTAAATTTTATTTTGGTATCGGTTAAAAATCCATATTTATTTTCTTCAAATAAAACATCCATTGTTTTATCTTGTTTTCTTACTTGGTTATAATACCCATACTTCCACAATATTCCTACGCCAATCATTGGTTGTTTTAATTCATAGGCACTTCGCATATGTGAACCAGCTAAAAATCCTAATCCACCGGCATATAATTTTAGAGACTGATCTATTCCAAATTCCATACAGCAATAACACACATTTATTGTATATTTTTCATCAGTTTTGTATGGATATTTAAAAGGAATTTCCATTTTAATTTAGTATACTATTACTTCTTTTATGTGGCTAGTTATTTCTTTTTCACTTTTAGGTATGTGTAAAGTCAATTTTCCATTATTGAACTCTGCACTCATAAATTCAGTATCTGCATTTTTAGGAAGAATTATATAGTTAGTTTCTATGGGATTATCTTTTATTTCCGTTTTCTGCTTTTCATTGGAGTTTCTATGTATAACTGATACAAATAAAATAATATCATCTACTTGTAATGTTATTTCCTCTCGTAGCGTTGCGTCAATTTCAATACTCAATTGATAAATATCTTCCAATTCTTTAATGGTTGCAACTGCTTTATTAAAAGTAGTATTTTTGGGTAGTTTACTATTTTCAAATAATTCTTCTTTTTCGGGGGCAGCTGTATATGTACCTGGATATATGATACATTCTCTAACATCTTCAATATTGGTAAACATAATATTGCCTTTTGTGTTGTAAAAATATTTATTTAATTATAGTAATCTTACAATTTTAATCATTCAATCATATGATTTGTATTACTTCTTTCAATTTCTTTTACCGAGTATATGCTCTATATCATTATAATAAATGGTTTCTTTCTTTAAAAGTAATGCTGCAACCTCAATCAATTTCTCCTTGTTATCTAATAATATGTCCTTACTTTTTTTATATGCATTTGCTATTAATAATTGTACTTCTTCATCTATAATTTTACCTGTTTCTTCACTATAGGGTTTTTGTAATGCATTAGCATTTTGACCAGTAGAATCATAAAAACTAATATTTCCTAACTTTTTATTAAATCCCAAATAGGTAACCATTAAATATGCCTCTCGTGTAACTTTTTCTAAGTCATCTAACGCTCCTGAGGATATTTCTTTAAATATTATTTCTTCTGCAGCCCTACCAGCTAATGTTGCTGACAATTGTTCTTTAAATACTGTTTCACTTTTTAGTTGTTTTTCCTCTGGTAAGTACCATGCAGCACCAAGTGTTTTACCCCTAGGTATGATAGAAAGCTTTACTAATGGGTCTATGTTCTTCAATTTCCAACTAACAACTGCATGTCCGGCTTCATGATAGGCTATTTTCTTTTTTTCTTCCGGTAGTATCAATTTACTTTTCTTTTCTATGCCCGCTATAATTCTGTCAATCGCTGACATAAAATCAGATTCATCTATATTATTTTTTTTCTTCCTAGCTGCAATCAGCGCAGATTCATTACATATATTGGCTATATCTGCTCCTGAAAAACCGGGTGTTTGAGCTGATAATTCATGTGCATTCACTAAAGGTGATAATACCAATGGTTTCATATGAACTTTGAAAATCTCTTCTCGTTCTTTTAAGTTGGGTAATTCTAAATAAATATGACGGTCAAATCTTCCAGGTCTTAACAGTGCTGGATCTAAAATATCAGCCCTATTGGTTGCTGCAAGTACAATTACCCCACTATTCGTTCCAAATCCGTCCATTTCTGTCAGTAATTGATTTAAAGTGCTTTCACGTTCATCATTTGATCCACTTAAAAATGCACCTTTACCTCTAGATCTCCCTATTGCATCTATTTCATCAATAAAAACAATACATGGGGCTTTTGCTTTTGCTTTTATAAATAAATCTCTAACTCTTGATGCTCCAACACCTACAAACATTTCTACAAACTCGGATCCTGCCATTGTAAAAAATGGAACCTTTGCTTCTCCTGCCACTGCTTTGGCTAATAATGTTTTACCTGTACCGGTAGGCCCTACTAAAATTACTCCTTTAGGAATTTTTGCACCCAATTTTGTAAATGATTCCGGTGATTTTAAAAAATCTATGATTTCCTTAACTTCCGTTTCAGCCTCTTCCATTCCTGCTACATCTGCAAATGTTGTATTGCTTTTTTCTTTTTCAAATAGGGTAGCTGTTGATTTGCCAAAATTAAATATACTCCCTGCTCCCGATTTGTTTCCTATTGTACTACCCCTGCTAAATATATTATTCCAAATAAATAAAAATATCACAAACGGTATTATTAAACTTAATACATTCCATAACCAATTTGAACTTTTTATATACTCAATAGGAATTTTATTTTGTATCGGATATGTTTTTTCAAGTTCATCTATTTTCTTCGTAAACATATCTGCAGATGCAACAGAAAAAATATAATGCGGTCCATTTTTTATTCCATTTCCAAATCCAGGCTTTAGTACTTCTTTAAAATAGTCGTCATTTTTTAATTCTTTTTTAATGTATACTTCTGCAAATTCGTTGTTCCTTACTATAATTTTCTCAACTGCATTTCGATTAAATATATTCTTTTCAAAATCTTGCCAAGTTATAACTCTTTCTGTTGAATTAAATTTAGTAAATAATGGCAAAGTCAATAAAAGTATCATGATAGGTAACCAAAATATAATGGAATATTTCCTTTTTTCTTTATTAGCCATTTAGTGAAGATTATTAACTTATATTTTTTAGGCAATGATTAAAAACATATTGTAATAAAACGGTAGTCATCTATGTATATTTATATGCGACCTAATTTTGAAACAATAAAGCGAAAATCCTTTAATACCTATTTAAATGATAGAATATGTATACCCATTCTGAACAATTATTATCTGCTTCTAATACACTCTCGAAATATTTGTCAGATGAATTAATAGAGTGGAGAGCCCTGGTAGAGTTTTATTTAAGTGAAATAAAATTATTTGCACCAAAATTTAGTTATGTTGTTCATCGTAATTCAATTATTGGCATTGCAGAAAAAGTGGAGTCGCATCATATAAGGCTTAACCAGGTTAAAGAAAAAATAAATAGGATTTTAAAAGAAATTAATTTACAGGAATCTGTTTTAAATCCCAACAACTCATTAATTACGGATGAACAGGTTACTCGTGAAATAGACAAATTCCAAACAGATCTTAGAACTAAAATTCAATCAGTAGAAAAGGAATACGTAGATATTAAATTTGACTCCTATTTTTTTCTTTCTAGTGTGTTAAAAAAATAAACCACTAAAATTTAGTGGTTTATTTTTTTTTAATTAAATAATTATTTATACTTCATAAGCATATTCCGGTATTTTTATTGCTAATTTGCTTTCTACCGTGCTTACTCCCGGTGCTGCCCATGCTACTCTTTCTGCTTCTTCTTTCTCTGCATAGGAACTTACTGTTCCATTTAATATTACTTTATTACCAGATACACTTGCCGTAATCTTTTCTGAATCAATGGTTGCACTTCTGTGAAATGCAGCACTAATTCTTTTTTCGATATCTGAAGCGGAAACTTTAGGTTTTACTAAAATTAAATTGATTACTGATCTTACCCCAGTTAGATTTTCAATTGCAATTTTTGCATTATTTCGCTGATATTCCCATTCTACTTCTCCTTCCAGTTTTACAATACCGTCCTCTACTTTTATTTTTATTTTTTCTTCTTGTACCGCAGAATGCCATTTTAATGCATTTATTACAGCTTCTGCAATTTCAGTATCTGATTTTCTATAATCGGGTGATATGCCTACGTTAATATCTTCTGCAACAATTTTAACTCCGCTTACCCGTTTTGCTGCTTTTTCTGCAGCAATTTTTTTGGTGTAAGAGTTAACATTTCCAGATAGTGTTACTATTCCGTTTTTTACTGATACACCTATTTCCGTTACTGATAAAAATGGATCCCACTTAATTTCATCCATTACATCTTTTTGAATTTGTACATCGGTTTTCATCTTTTTAATTTTTATTAATTATTAAATAATTTATTCTTATTGTCTCTCAAACCTTCCTGTCATTTTTTTTATTTTTATTTTAAACATTACATATTTTACTCTTGTTGAATCATCCACTTTTGATTTAACATTATGTTCGTGTGTATGAATAGTACTACTAGTAGATAATGGAAAAATTCGATCTAATAATACCTGTCTTCCCTTTTTAGCTGATTCGTTTTTTAGTTCTTCAAACTTACCGGTTATTATAACACTTTGCCAGTTTCTCATATCAGTCATAGTATCTACTTCAAAGCATACATTTGGATTGTTTCTTAGTATATTCAATTTTGTTCCTTCATTTGTTTGGCAATACAAACAATCACCATCAAATACATATGTTATTGGAACTATGTATGGCTTATTTCCTTCTGCACATGCTATTCTTCCTATTATCTGACTGGATAGTATATTTTTAATCTGTAAATCGTTTAATTCTCCCAACATTTTTATTTTGTTTAACTATTTCTCAATAACAAACGGCATAATCGCTTTCATGTTAATTTCAAATTCTGCTAATTGTGTTAATCGGTCATCAATTTTCTTTTCATTCACTTCTGCTTGGTAAAATGAAAATTTATATTTGTCAAGTTTAATTATTTCTGCATAAGCAGCTAACGTCCCGTAAAAACTTATTTTGTAATGGTTAATTGTTTGTATACAGGATAATAAGCACGCATCTCTTACTACCGAATCCATGCAAATCCTTAATAAATTATTTGTATCTTCAATCATACTTCCAATAACTTTATGATTAATTCCAATTGAAGTAATATTCATTTCTTTATTGAATGAGTCTAACTTATTAATGTGCTCGTGTATATATTCAATATATTTCTGTATTATAGCTTTTAGTTTTACTGAATTTGCTTCCAGTGCCCATTTTTCCAATGCTTGTACTAGTTCATTTTCTGATACAACAAAGTTTCTTACTTTGTATTCCATTAAATCACTTAAGGTATTGATGTGTTGATATTCTTCTTCCATAAAATTTAATTTACTTTGTTTGTTATTGCTTATTATTTGATAATCTACCTATTCTTTCAAATTTTAATTGAAGAAACTGCCCAATTAAATCTCTAACAAAAAAAATATTAATTTATTTTAAACTCTATGATACCAATCAAATAGATTAGTGATTCTCGTTGTAGCGTTATAGTGTATTTTTCATTTATTTGTTGGAAAATTAATATTATTTTAAAGATAAATATTTCATATACTCAGTAACTTTTATTAAGTTTACATCCCCCTCTATTTTAATCGTATTGATATTTATGGGTCTTTTTGCTCATAAGTACTCAGAAATTAATTGTTTTAATGGCAAAAGATATAAATTTTCCAATTGTTGGCATTGGTGCATCTGCGGGTGGCCTTGATGCACTTAAAATATTCTTTAATAATCTGAAACCAGATACAGGAATGGCTTTTGTTATTGTACAACACCATGATCCAAAATTCAAGAGTCTTTTATCTCAAATATTAAAGAATCATACCAAATTACCAGTTACCGCTGTTTCCAAAGAGGTAATACCTAAACCCAATAATATTTATTTAGCAATATCTGAAAGTGATTTGGTGCTGGATGTTAATACATTAAAACTACTGCCTTCGCCTAAACGAATTGCTCAAAGAAAACCCATTGATTTATTTTTTAACTCCTTAGCAGATTCTTTATCAAATAATGCCATAGCTGTAATACTTTCCGGAAATGGTTCAGATGGTTCTGCTGGATTAGCAAACATCAATAAACAAGGGGGGAGCATCTTTGTTCAAGACCCCAGTACTGCTAAATTTTCAGGAATGCCGGAAAGTGCTATAAATACTGGTTTTGCTGATTTCATATTGTCTCCTGTTAAAATTGCTACTAAACTAAATAAATTTTTTGTTAATACTATCAAACAACATTCAAATAACCATCAAAATATAGTTATTAATGATGCAAAACTGCTTCAAATTTTACAAGTTGTAAAAGATACAACTTTTATTGATTTTTTAGATTACAAGCCTAGTACAATTGTAAGGCGAATTAGTAAGAGGGTTTTATTAACTAAATCTAAGTCAATTGATGAATATATCCATAAACTAAAAAAATCGCCGGATGAAGTTAATAGATTATATAATGATTTTTTGATTGGAGTTACTACTTTCTTCAGAGACAAAAATGTTTTTAATTTTATTGAAAAAAACTGCATTCCTTTTGTTGTAAATAATTGTATTGATAAACAAATTATCAGAGTTTGGGTATGTGGTTGCTCTACTGGCGAAGAAGCCTATTCCTATGCTATTTTATTTAAAGAATATCTTACTAAAGCAAATCTTCAGCTTAAAGTAATGATTTTTGCTTCAGATCTTAGTAAACATGCAATTGCTTTTTCTCGAAAAGGTATTTATTCAAAATCTATTTCAGAAACGATCTCATCGGACAGATTATCTAAATATTTTTTATTCAAGGATAATCATTATAAAGTTAGAAAAGAAATAAGGGATATGGTTATTTTTTCACATCATAACGTTATAAGTGATCCTCCTTTTTCTAAAATAGATTTAATCAGTTGTCGAAATCTTTTAATTTATATAAAGAGTAAATTACAAAACAAGCTCCTACAAAAGTTTTCATTCAGTCTTTGTAATGAGGGTATATTGGTTTTAGGTCTTTCTGAAAGTATTGGAGTTCAGGGACTTTTGTTTTCTCCAATGGAAGAAAAATTGAAAATTTATAAAAAAAATATAAATATATTGACCAAAATCAATCCGGTATATGATTTTTTTAATGAACGACAACATACTTTAACCGGGAATTTATTATCTAATAATAGTAGTATGAAAAAATCAAACATCTCTGATATTACAAAAAAAATATTATTAGATCAGTATGCACCTCCTTCTGTAATAATTGATAAGAATAACGATGCTTTATATTTTTCAGGAGATACAGGTATTTATTTAGAACCACCTGCAGGCGTAGCCAAATTTAATATTTTAGAAATGGCTCGTAAAGGATTAAAAGTTCCTTTACAGCAAGCTATAGATGAATCTAGAAAATCTAATAAAGAAGTCTATACCAAAGATATTGACGTGATATTAGTCGACTCACTCAAAAAGACTAATCTTAAAGTTCGCCCACTACTTACTAAAGAATACGATCCTGGAATGCTAATTATTATTTTTGAACCATCTGAAAATATAAGTCATACTAATCAGCTTGTTTCAAAAACGCTTTCTAAAAAAGAAGAAATTAAATTTAAACTACTTGAAAAGGAACTTGAATTAACTAACCAACATTTGCAAATTGCAATTAATGAGATAGAAAATACCAGAGAAGAATTTAAATATTCTACGGAGGAGCTCCAAAGTTCTAATGAAGAATTAGAAACTTCCAGAGAAGAGCTTCAGGCAGTAAATGAAGAATTCATTACGGTTAATGCTGAACTGACCGAAAAAATTGATCAAATGTATCAGTCTAATGATGATCTTACTAATTTATTAAGGTGTATTGAATTAGCTACTTTGTATTTAGACAAAGACTTATTAATAAAACGCTTTACCCCTGCTGTCACTAAAATATTTAATATAATTTCTACTGATATCGATCGTCCATTAACGCAGCTTACCAGCAATCTGAAATATACTACGCTTGTTGATGACGTAACACAAGTTCTTAAAACCCTTTCAGTTAAATCGTTAGAAGTAAATGCTTTGGATGGTACATGGTATTTCATGCGTATTATACCTTATCGTACCGCTGAAAATAGTATAGAAGGGGTTTTAATAACGCTCATAGATATTACTAAACAAAAGCAAGCTGAATTTCAAATTAATATGGCAGAAGCGCTTTTAAACACTATTAACAAAAATCTCTCTGTAGTAACTTATACCGCCAAACTTCAGCCCGAATTTATTTTTGAAAATTTGAGTCTTAATATTGAAAAATTATTAGGATTTCCGGCTGATAAATTCATTCATAATAATTCTTTTTTTATGAATAGGATGCTTTTAGAGGATAAGGCTAAGTTTCTACAAATGGTTAATGATTTACCCACTGGAAAGGGTAAGCATTTAAAATTTAGTTGGAAAACTAAAGGTAATATTCTTAAAGAATTGATTATATACAGTAATTGTATTTTATCCGATGATAGTAAGTTGCCTTATTGTATTGGTTTTTTAAAAGAAGTATAAGTTAATTAAGTATTTGTTTAATTATAAAAATTGATATAAGTGCCCAAAAAAAATATTTTACAGCCTAAAGTTCCAATCAGTAGAGATGAAAATACGCTAAATGAAAACATTGCCTCTTTTGATACTGTTGATGCATTAAAGCATGAATTGAGTGTTCATGAAATTGAATTAGAAATGCAAAACGAAGAGCTGCTAACTATGCAGTCTAAGTTAAATGCATTTTTAGTGGAATACGCTGATCTGTTCGATCTCTCACCAATTTGCTATATAATTTTAGATAAAAATGGAATTATACGTAAGTTAAATAATGAAGGGTGCCTCCAGTTAAAAATTTCCCGTAATGATATTGTTGGTAAGCCATTTTCTATGTTTCTAAATGGAGAATTACATCAGGATAATTTTTACAGGCATAGATTGTCTGTAATGGAGACGCAATCATTGCAATGCATTGAAAGTGAAATAAAACGAAAAGACGGATCCATATTTTTTGGAATGATTAAAAGTGCAATTGTAAGAGATGAAAAACAGTTATTTAAACATTTTCTGTTAATTATTAATGATATCACTTCCATTAAAAACCATGAAATACAAGTTGAATTGGCTTTAGATAAAGCTAACCAATTAAATGCTTTAAAATCAAGGTTTATTACCATCGCTTCTCATGAGTTTAGAACACCGCTTACTTCTATTCTTTCTAGCGTTTGGTTGGTAAATCAATATGTAATGTCAGGAAGTGTCGAATCCATTCAAAATCATCTTAATAAAATTAAGAGCTCTGTCAAAGATCTCACTTTAATTCTAGATGACTTTCTTTCTCATG
>JBIIAP010000156.1:0-6439 GCA_044239855.1 Sediminibacterium sp.
ATATGAGGAAAACAATAACCCGATTGCTATTATTGATATTGCTCTCAGGAAGTACAGCAAAGGCTCAGTTGATAGATTCCATGATGACTGTTTATGCAGAAGGATTTCCTAAAGAAAAAATTCATATACATTTCGATAAGGAATTATACAATTCGGATGAAACTATTTGGTATAAAGTGTATTTAATGTCAGGAAATGCTTTAAGTCCACTAAGCAAAAATATATATGTAGAATGGTATGATACAACCGGCTTACTGATAAAACAAACCGTTGCACCGCTATTTCAGGCCACTGCAAAAGGAACTTTTGATATACCGGCTAATTACAAAGGCAGCTTTATTCATCTAAGAGCATATACTCGTTGGATGCTGAATGATGACAGTACTTTTTTGTTTGATAGAGATATTGCAATTAATTCCGGATCGACTGTTGCAACTAAACCAAAATTAATACCTACTAAGCTTGAATTATTCCCGGAAGGAGGGGATATGGTCCAAAATTTATTGAATCCACTTGCATTTAAAGCCACTAATATTTATGGGATACCGGTAAAAATAAAAGGCGCAATTGTGGATGATAAAAACAAGTTGATTGATTCAATAAGAGTAAAGCATGATGGAATGGGGAAATTGAATTTCATGCCATTAGAAGGAGAGCAATATGCCATCAATTGGGTAGATGAGTTTGGCGTTAAAGGGGTAACCAAAATACCACCACCTAAAAAAAATGGTATTGTGATGAGTGTTCAACCCAATAATGAAAAGGCAGTGGTAACATTTCAACGGTCAGTTGATGTGCCTGAATCATTTAAACAACTTTATTTAATGGTTCATATGAATCAAGAGCTCTTATATAAAGTGTCTATAAAATTAAAAGATCGATTGGCGCAACGCGCTGAAATACCTATTGAGGAATTGCCTACAGGGATTGTACAATTTACATTATTTACGGAGGATTTTATTCCAATAGCTGAGCGTATAATTTTTGTAAATAATCATTATCATGAATTAAATGCAAAATTAAACCCCATTACTATTGGATTAGATAAACGCGCAAAAAATGTATTTGAAATTATAGTAAGTGATACCACCGTAACCAATATGTCAGTGGCAGTTACTGATGCAAATATTACTGTTCCTGAGCGGCACTCTATCTATTCTGACTTTCTATTGTCTAATGAAATTAAAGGGTATGTGCACAATCCTGCTTATTATTTTAAAAGTGATAATGATACCATTAATACTCAATTAGATTTAGTAATGTTAACGAATGGCTGGAGAAGAATTGACTGGAGTAAAATTAAAGCCGAAGTTGCACCTCAAATTAAATATTATCCTGAAACTGCTTATATGTCTTTGAAGGGAAAGGTTTTTGGGGCTAAATCTGCAGGATTTAATGAGCCATTACAATTAAACTTTGTAATTGTTGGAAAAGACAGTAGTAAGAGCCTGTATTTTACACCGGTTGAAAAAGATGGCTCTTTTGAAGAACCGGGTGTGTTTTTTTACGACACGTCTAAAGTGTTTTATAACTTTAATGGCAATTCTAAATTATCGGCTGTTACACAAGTTAAAATAGAAAATGGACTTTTGCGTAAAGAGCCCAGTTCTACTATAGCTTTTAGCTTAAATAATCCGATTAATGGTAGATTAGATAGCTTATATGCTCAAAGGATGAACTTCTTTCTTTCAGAACAAGAAAAATTAAAAAGAAGTATGGCGTCCGCTACATTAAAAGAGGTAATAGTAAAAAGCAGACAAAAAAGCCCGACGCAATTACTGGATGAAAAATACGCAAGTGGCTTATTCGCAGGAGGTGATGGTTATAGCTTTGATCTGACAGATGATAAAGTTATCGGTGCGTACGATATATTTACATTTCTACAGGGTAAAGTACCAGGATTGCAAATATCCAATACCGCTTCACAACCATCTCTAACCTGGAGAGGTGCTACGCCCGATTTGTTTTTAAATGAAATGCGTTCGGACATTTCTTTGATTCAAAACCTGAATATTAATGATATTGCGTATGTTAAAGTAATCAGACCTCCCTTTTTTGGCTCTTTTGGTGGTGGTGCAGGAGGCGCTATTTCCGTTTACTTGAAAAAAGGTGCTGATGGCAGAAAAGCTTTGCCCAATAGTAAGGGCATGGACAATGCAATCTTAGGTGGTTATTCCAGGTTTAAAGAATTTTATAGCCCAACTTATGATAAGCAATCCACTAATTATGATCCTGATTTAAGAAACACTTTATATTGGAATCCATATATCATTACTAATAAAAAAACACCTCGTTTCCGAGCAGAATTTTTTAATAACGATGTGTCTAGAAAATTACAGATTGTATTGGAGGGTGTTAATTTAGATGGTAAAATGATTAGAATTGTAAAAATGTTGGAATAGATTTTTGTTATAAGATTCTTCCATCTTCCATTTTAATAATGCGATGCGTTCTGTCCGCAAACCCTTCATCATGGGTTACTATCAATAGTGTTTGATTAAATTCATTGGCCAATTGATTGAAAATATCAAAAACAAGGTCGCTGTTTTTTTTATCTAAATTACCTGTTGGCTCATCACCCATGATGATAAGTGGATCATTGATTAGCGCTCTAGCAATAGCAACTCTCTGTTTCTCCCCGCCAGAAACCATGTTCGCTTTTTTATTAGCCAGATGGGCTATCCCTAACATGTTTAATTTTTCAATCGCCCTGAATGCTACTTCTTTCTCGGAATATCGCTTTAATTTCAATCCGGGTAACATTACATTTTGTAAAACAGAAAACTCATTCAATAAATAATGAAACTGAAAAACAAATCCTATTTTTTCATTCCTTACCTTGGCTAACTTAGCCTCACTCAGATTTTTCATGGATACTCCATCTATCAATAAATCGCCAGTATAATCCGTATCCATAGTAGATAATAAATACAACATGGTAGACTTCCCACAACCCGATTTGCCTGTTAAAGAAACGAACTCTCCTTTTTGAATACTGAAATTGATATCAGTTAACACTTGTGTTGTAACCGGGTCGTGAAAATATTTGTTAATATGTCTTGCTTCGAGAATTGTATTATCCATAATTTATTTTCCTCTAATGATAATTACCGGATCAATTGTACTGGCTTTTCTTGCAGGGAAAAAGCCCGCAAAATAGGTAGTGAGCAAAGAAAATAGCATTCCTATAATATAAAATATTGGTTGGTAATTTATAGGATAAGTTTTAATCGTAGGAAGAGAAGCGGTATTAAATGGGATTTGGTCAATAATAAAAGAGAGTCCAAGACCGCAAATTAATCCAAGTATTCCTCCAAATATTCCAATACTCAATGCTATTAAAAGAAATATATTTTTTACATCCCTACCGGAAAATCCGGTTGCCTTCAGGATGGCAATGGAATCCATTTTTTCATAGATCATCATATTTAGTATATTATAAATGCCAAATCCTGCTACCACTAAAAGGGTAATACCTACTGCGTAAGAAATAAGCGTTCTTACCGAACTTCCTGTTTCAAATTGCGCATTCGCTGTCTGAATATCTTCGGCATCTATATTAAACAGCTTCGCATATTTTTTAGCTAAAGCAGGTGCCAAATTCATGTCTTTAAGTTTAATCTGGATATCTGTAACATAACTGGAGGGCTTACCTAAAATTTTTTGTACAGTAGCTGTAGACGCAAAACTTTGCACTTTATCTAAATCTTTTAGTCCTGATTGAAAAAGTCCAATTACTTTCAACGGAAATATTTGCCCCTTGGTAGTAGTTATTTGTACAACATCACCAATATTCGCCAGCATATTTTTCGCCAGTTCATTTCCTAATATAATACTATTCGGAATCTTGTTTATGTCACTGCTATTTCCTTCAATTACATATTCATTAAAATGAAATAACTCGTTTTCTGTTTTTTCTTCTATTCCATTCATCACACCTGTTATTTCTATGGTGCCGTTGTTGAAGAATATTTGCGCATTTATTTTGGGAGAGAATCCTAAAACTTGTTCATCATTTTTTAAGGCTTGCATGATCGCACCACTGTTATATATTTCTTGTCTGATGTTGCCAGATTTTATGGAATGAATAAAGTGATGCGCATCTGCATATTCAGGAGCTAGTTGAATGGCTTGCTGATTACTGGGTTTAATCTCATTATAGAGCCTTATATGTGGCGATCTGTTTAAAATTAATCCATCCAGCATGTTATTTAAACCACCCATAAAGCCCAATAATGTAACAAACATAGTAATGCTAAAAGTTACACCTATGGCAGCTATCAGTGTTTGCTTCCATCTGGCTAACAGCAAAGACCTGGCAATATGTACAATGAGCTTATTAATCATAAATTTGGCTTTACAATTTCTTCTGTCGTTGTAATTCCTTTTAGTATTTCTACTTTCTGATAATCCTTCAAGCCGATGATTACTTTCCTTTTTTCCTTATTTTTTAATAAGAGGTATTCATTATTAATTAAATAATCTCTCGGAATAGTTATTGCGCGCTCTTTTACTTTGATAATGATATTTGCTTCAACAGTTAAGTTAGGATATAATGTTGTTGGTGGTTTAATAAATGAGGCTTCTATTGTAAATGACTTTGTTGATGTATTCATAATCGGATTAACTTTTATAATGGTTGCATCAAAAAGTTCTCCTTTATAACTGTCCATTAAAACTTTTATTTTTTGATCAACTTGAATCCTGGTTATATCATATTCATCTACTTGCATTTCAATAATAAATGCATTAGACGCTCCAATTAAACCGATTGGGCTCTGCGTAGTTGCCATTTCCCCCTTCTTTTTATATATAGCATATACTTTTCCATCGAATGCACTTTTTACTAAATAATCTTCTGAAGTACTATTGGCTAATTCAATGGTTGTTTGACTTTGTTTTGCTTGCAGATTCAATTGTTTTTCAACCTGACTATACTTAAACTTTAACGCATTATAGTTATTAGTCGAATTAGTAAAATTCAGCTTTTTTTGTTGCAACTCGTTTTCAGTACCAATTCCATCGGCCCACAAATTCTGCTGTTTCTTTAATAATGTAGCATCATTTTCCATTTTAGCACTTGCCGTTTCTATATCTAATCCAATTTGTGAGAGTATATCTTTATTCGATTTTAAAGAAGCATATTCGCCGGCTATACGTGCAGATGCGGTATTTAATAACGCTTTTTCATTCGATAAACTACATATAACATCGCCTTTCTTTACAACACTTCCTTCCTCAACATAAATTTCTTTTATTAATGCATTCGAAGTAGCAAAAATCTGGTATTGATTTTTACTTTTTATAATGCCGGATGCATAAACAGACTCGGTAATTTTTTCTTCTACAGGATGTGTAGTCTCTTCCTTTTTTGAACAAGACGTTGATACAAATAATATCAGTGCAGGTATAATACGCTTTATCATTTAGTAACTAATTAGCATATTAAAGTTATGCTTAATTAGTCGATTAAATATCAAGAAGCCCATTAAGCCCTATGCAGCTATTGATTTTAAAGCTATTATTAATTGGTCGAGTTCTTCTGTTAGTGTATAAATATTGGGGGTAATTCTGCACCCATGTACAGCAGCTCCATCAATTGCCACCGTATAAATTTTATGTTTTTTTAATAAATTGTCAGCCAAATCTTTAGGGGTAATTCCTTGAATGCCAACATTGGCTATTGCACATGCTCTGTTTGATGCTGCTGGCGTATATATGTCAATTTTATGAACGCCCCTTACTTTGCTGGTCCAATACTGTTGTAAATACCGAAGTCGTGCTTCCTTATTCGCGGGGCCTAGCTTTTGATAGAAATCAATAGCATTCTTTATTGCAAGATCTGTATGTACAGGGTGGGTTCCTAAATGATTTAGTCTGCTTATTGTTTCAATGGAAGATCCTTCCGCCAGTAGAGGCCAAATTTTATTTATTTTTTCTTTTTTTATGTACAATATCCCTACGCCCAATGGTACAGAAAGCCATTTGTGTAAACTGGCTCCGTAATAATCACAATGTAAATCCTGAATGTTAAACTGTATTTGAGCAACTGCATGCGCTCCGTCCACCATTACTTCAACGCCTAAACTATGCGCCATATCACAAATCTTTTGTACCGGCAATATTTGACCGGTAATGTTGATCATGTGCGAAATCATTAATAATCTGGTATTGGATGTTATTGCTTTGCGATAGATATCTACGATTTCTTCATCTGATTTAGGATGATGTGGAACTGAAATGATTTTATTGGTAATGCCATGCCTCAAAGCAACTTGCTTAAACATTTCTATCATGGAGCCATAGTCTTGCTCTGCAAATACCGCCTCATCTCCCTGCTTCCAGGGAAAGCCGGAGATAATCATATCTAATGATTCTGTAGTATTTCTGGTTAAGATCAACTCCTCAGTTGTACAGCCTAATAATTCGGCAACTTTTC
>JBIIAP010000157.1:0-6372 GCA_044239855.1 Sediminibacterium sp.
CTGGTATGCGTTTGAGTGAGCTGATACATTTAAAGGAATCACAGGTAGATGCATCTTATGCGCAGGTTAAAGTAATAGGAAAGGGGAATAAAGAAAGAATCATACCCATTAATAAAGATTTGGTGGCCCAGTTAAAAGAATACATGCAGACTAAACCATTGAGATTAGAGGGCGTTCTGAATTTGTTTGTTACTGATAAGGGAATGCCGCTCAGCCCAAGAAATGTATATAGTTTTGTAAAAAACAAATTATCGCAAGTGACCACTATTCAAAAAAAGAGTCCGCATATTTTGCGACATAGTTTTGCAACACACCTGATGAATAATGGGGCAGACTTAAATGCAGTGAAAGAGTTATTAGGACATAGCAGTTTATCGGCCACGCAGATATATACCCACAACACAATTGAAAAGCTAAAAGAAGTGTTTAAAAAAGCCCATCCTAAAGCGTAAGATCCGCTCAGTTGTTTATTAATTTAATTTTCTTTTATTAAAAAATTTTGTAACTTAACGGTACAATACCGGTTCATCAATTAGTTGTTGAATAGGTGTTTAAAAGTTCTTTAAATTAATTGTTTCACAGATTAAAGCAATCCTATTATGAACGTTAACATTCAAACAGTTCACTTTGATGCAGATGAAAAGCTTGTAGCGTATGTAACCAAGAAACTACAAAAGTTGTCTACTTTTCACGATTCGATTATTAAAGTTGAAGTTTTTTTAAAGTTAGATAACGTAGTGCATAAGATTAAAGACAAAGTAGTAGAAATTGGGGTGTTTGTACCGAAACATGAATTTTTTGTAAAAACCACTTCCAAATCATTTGAAGAATCATTTGATGAAGCTTTGGATTCACTCATTAATCAAATAAAAAAACGAAAAGAAAAATTAGCAAGTGTTTAATAAAAATGGCTCCCTTTTGGGAGCCATTTTTATTTTTATATACCCCCAAACTTACTTTTTGTGCTGAATTAGGAAAAAAAACTTGAAAAAAGTTCAAAAAAAGCATTTCAAAATTTTGTAAAATAAAGTTTTCCATTACCTTTGCCATCCCAAAAAACGGGAACGCTCTTTTTTTACGCCGAAGTAGCTCAGTTGGTAGAGCAGCTGATTTGTAATCAGCAGGTCGCGGGTTCGAGTCCCATCTTCGGCTCTGGTAAATAATTCATATATATTTAACTTGCATTAGTTGGTATATTGCGATAATTATTTAAATATAGTTAATGGGCAGATGGCCGAGTGGTTAAAGGCGACAGACTGTAAATCTGTTCTCTCACGAGTACGTAGGTTCGAACCCTACTCTGCCCACCAACAATCTTTGGATTGTAGTTCTTTTAAATGTTCAATTTGTACAACACTCAAATTGAATTTGTTAAGCGGAAGTAGCTCAATTGGTAGAGCGATAGCCTTCCAAGCTATAGGTCGCGAGTTCGACCCTCGTCTTCCGCTCTGGTGAGTCTGCCGTTGTAGCTCAGTGGTAGAGCACTTCCTTGGTAGGGAAGAGGTCGTGAGTTCGATTCTCACTAACGGCTCTTGTCTATTTGGGTAGTAATGCTGCATTCGGCAGTATACTCAAATAACCTTCCAAAAAGAAGGATATAAGAGTTAAAGCATTAAATAAATGCTTACCGAGTTGAAACTGAATAATAAATTTGTTTTATTATTACAGTTATTACGGATCTATAAACTGTAACTTATTTTGCCTGGCAAATATTTACAGAAGAGAACCGAAATTTTTGTTTCTGTATAAGGAACATGAAAATGATCAATGAAACTGGCCTTAATAGACCAATAATTTTTTAAAAACACAACTAAAAAACCGATAAAATGGCAAAAGAGACCTTTAAGAGGGAAAAACCTCACGTAAACGTAGGTACCATTGGTCACGTTGACCATGGTAAAACTACTTTAACTGCAGCTATTACTTCGATCTTGTCTAAAAAAGGTCTGGCACAGGCTAAGAAATATGACGAGATTGACGGAGCTCCTGAAGAAAAAGAGCGTGGTATTACCATCAATACTGCACACGTTGAATATCAAACCGATAACCGTCACTATGCGCACGTAGACTGTCCAGGTCACGCCGACTATGTGAAGAACATGATTACCGGTGCTGCACAAATGGATGGAGCAATTTTAGTTGTGGCTGCTACTGATGGTCCTATGCCTCAAACAAAAGAGCATATCCTTTTGGCTCGTCAGGTAGGTGTACCTCGTATCGTTGTTTTCATGAACAAGGTAGACTTAGTAGATGATCCTGAATTATTAGAATTAGTTGAAATGGAAATTCGTGAGTTATTAACTTCTTACGGATTTGATGGTGATAATACTCCAATTATTCAAGGTTCTGCAACAGGTGCTTTATCTGAAGATCCAAAATGGATTGGTAAAATCGATGAATTAATGGATGCGGTTGATACCTATATACCATTGCCTCCTCGCCCGGTTGATATGGCGTTCCTAATGTCTGTAGAAGATGTATTCTCTATCACTGGTCGTGGTACAGTTGCTACAGGTCGTATCGAGCGTGGTATCATTAAAGTGGGTGAAGGTGTTGAAATCGTTGGTTTGATGGATGCTCCATTAACTTCAACTGTTACTGGTGTGGAAATGTTCAAGAAGTTATTGGACGAAGGTCAAGCTGGTGATAACGCAGGTTTATTATTACGTGGTATTGAGAAAAAAGATATCCGTCGTGGTATGGTAATTTGTAAGCCAGGTTCAATCACTCCTCACACAGATTTCAAAGGTGAAGTGTATGTATTGAGCAAGGAAGAAGGTGGTCGTCACACTCCATTCTTTAACAAATACCGTCCTCAATTCTATTTCCGTACTACAGACGTAACTGGTGAAGTTACTTTACCAGAAGGAACTGAAATGGTAATGCCTGGTGATAACATTGGATTATCAGTAAAATTGATCCAACCAATCGCTATGGAAAAAGGTCTGAAATTCGCTATCCGTGAGGGTGGTAGAACAGTAGGAGCTGGACAGGTTACTGAAATCGTAAAATAATCTTCTCCTCCTTACAAGGAACGTGAGAAAGTTTATATAACTTTACAGCAAACAAAGTACTTAGCAACTGCTAAGTACTTTGTTCTATAAAAGAAATTTCTTAGGTCCCCTACAGGGGATTTGAGTTTTATACGGGCATGGTGCAACGGTAGCATACGGGTCTCCAAAACCTTTGATCTGGGTTCGAATCCTAGTGCCCGTGCAAACAGATTAATATCAACAAAATGAACAAAATAGCATTGTATTTCAAAGAAAGCTATCGTGAGTTGGTGGAGAAAGTAACTTGGCCTACATGGATGCAGTTGCAACAAAGTACGGTGATTGTACTGGTAGCTACTGTTATCATCACTGCTATGGTATGGGTAATGGACTTCTCTAGCAACCAGATTTTAAAGTTGATTTACTCATTATTTAAGTAAGATACCCATGGAAGAAGCAGTTGTATTAACAGAAACCTCTTCGGTTCCTCAACAAGATACCAAATGGTATGTGTTGAGGGTGGTTAGCGGAAAAGAGCGTAAGGTGAAGGAGTATCTGGATAAGGATATTATCAGAAACGGCTGGCAGGAGGTCATTAAACAGATCTTTCTTCCTATGGAAAAAGTATATAAAGTGCAGAATGGTAAAAAAATAATGCGCGAAAAAAACTATTTCCCTGGTTATGTTATGATGGAGGTTTTAGAAGGAAAGCTGAATGATGATATGGTTCAACATATCAGCAACATCAGCAATGTAATGCACTTCTTAACCGATGGTAAAGGCTCTAAAGGAAACATCATTTGTTTACGTAAATCCGAAGTAAATAAAATGCTCGGAAAAGTAGATGAAATGAATGACCAGGGTGTTACAATCAGCGAACCATTTATTGTGGGTGAAACCATTAAAATTATCGAAGGACCATTCAATGACTTTAATGGCGTGATTGAAGAAGTTAACGATGAAAAGAAAAAATTAAAAGTTACTGTAAAAATATTTGGCAGATCTACCCCTGTAGAATTAAACTACATGCAAGTAGAAAAGATTGCTTAGTATAAAAAAAACATCTTTCAAAGCCATAGACTTCCATCTATGGCTTTTTTTATGTCTTTTGTATTTAATTCAAGTTTTTGACTTTTTAATTTTGACTTTTTAATTTTAATCCTTACCTTTGCCGCCCCAAAAGTTCTTTCTTGAAAGAGCGATTGAATTTGGGAGTCCCTATTAAAATAGGGACGTTATTACCAATTAAATCAAATAAAATGGCAAAAGAAATCTCAGGATTTGTGAAGCTTCAGGTGAAAGGCGGTCAAGCCAATCCTGCGCCTCCGGTAGGTCCTGCACTCGGTTCTAAGGGTGTAAACATCATGGAGTTCTGTAAGCAATTTAATGCTAGAACTCAAGACAAAATGGGAAAAGTTGTTCCTGTTTTAATTACTGTTTATACTGATAAGTCTTTCGACTTTATCATTAAAACAGCTCCAGCCGCAGTTCAATTAATGGAAGCTGCTAAAATTCAAAAAGGTTCGAAGGAAAGTAACCGTTCTAAAGTAGGTAAAGTATCTTGGTCACAAGTAGAAGAAATCGCTAAAGATAAAATGGCCGATTTAAATGCCTTTACTTTAAACAGTGCAATGAGCATGGTTGCCGGTACTGCTCGCAGTATGGGTTTAACTGTTGACGGTAAAGCTCCTTGGGAAAACTAATTTATTCACCTAATTAACTAAAGAAAAATGTCACTTACTAAAAAAAGAAAGGTAGCAGTTACTAAGGTGGATAAGTCTAAAATTTATTCCCTTAAAGAAGCAGCTGCACTGGTTAAAGAAATTAACTGTACTAAATTTGATAGCTCTGTAGACTTACACATTCGTTTAGGTGTAGATCCTAAAAAAGCTGATCAACAAGTACGTGGAACCGTATCATTACCTCACGGTACTGGTAAAACTAAAAAAGTATTGGTACTTTGTACTCCAGATAAAGAAGCGGCTGCGAATGAAGCAGGTGCTGATTATGTTGGTTTAGATGAGTTCATCACTAAAATTGAAAGTGGTTGGGTGGATATAGATGTAATTATCGCTACCCCTGCTGTAATGCCTAAAATCGGTAAATTAGGTAAAGTACTCGGACCTCGTAACTTAATGCCTAACCCAAAAACCGGAACTGTAACAAATGATGTTGCAGCTGCTGTTAATGAAGTTAAAGGTGGTAAAATTGCATTTAAAGTAGATAAAGCCGGTATTGTTCACGCATCAATCGGAAGAATCTCCTTTGCACCACAAAAATTAGTTGAAAACAGCACCGAGCTAATCAATGCAATCATTAAACTTAAACCATCTAGTGCTAAAGGTATTTACCTTAAAGGTGCTAGCATGGCAAGTACAATGAGCCCGGGTATTACAATAGAGACCAAATCATTAATGAACTAATCCTGGTGATCAATCCGCCTTACAGGCAGAATGAAATGACCCGGGTTCTAAAAAAAATTAGTTATGACCAAAGATCAAAAAAACGAAGTAATTGAAGTACTGAAGGAGAAATTCAGCCAGTACAACAATTTCTATATTACAGATACTGAATCTCTTTCTGTAGCGCAGGTATCTAATTTGCGCAGAACTTGTTTCGATAAGCAAGTTGAAATGAAAGTGGCAAAGAATACCCTTATACGTAAGGCATTGGAGTCTTTAGATTCTGAAAAATATGCAGGAGTGTTAGATTCATTACATAATGTAACTGCATTAATGTTCTCCGAGAATCCAAAAGAACCAGCTGTTATTATCAGCTCTTTCCGCAAGAAAAGTAATGGCGAAAAACCATTATTGAAAGCTGCTTTCATCAATGGAGATATTTATACCGGAGATAATAACCTGAAAACACTTACACAAATTAAGACGAAGAATGAATTAATTGGTGAAGTTATCGGATTGTTACAATCACCGGCTAAACGTGTACTTGCAGGTTTATTGCACCATCACGAGAAGCAAGCTGCTGAATAAGTCAAAATTCAAAAGGTTAAATTCAAAATAACCAGTTGAACGCTTAACATAAAAACCCTGCTTTGAGGGTTAATCAAGGCAAATTTTTTTAAAACCTCCGTCGGATTCTTTTTGAAAATGAAGACGGAAAAAATTTAAACATTATGGCAGACGTTAAAGCATTAGCCGAACAATTAGTAGGCTTAACAGTAAAAGAAGTTCAGGAATTAGCTGATGTATTAAAAGCTGATTACGGTATTGAGCCAGCTGCTGCTGCAGTTGTAGTTGCTGCAGGTGGTGGCGAAGGTGCTGCTGCTGCTGAAGAAAAAACATCTTTTGATGTTATTCTTGTAAACGGTGGAGCTAGCAAATTAGGCGTAGTTAAAATCGTTAAAGAATTAACTGGCTTA
>JBIIAP010000158.1:0-6339 GCA_044239855.1 Sediminibacterium sp.
GCGCAAAACATGACGGCTTTTGGCGCATTAGGAATCATTCCTGTTATCTATAAATTTTATCCTTATTATAAAGATAATTTAGAAAAACATCGCATCGACTTAATGACATGGGGAATGTTGGCTTCGCTGATTGGTTTTTCGTTAATGGTGATACTTGGGTGGTATTTCAGACCCGTATTTGTCCATCAATTTTCAGAGAAATCTAAATTAATTGTTGATTACTATTATTGGATGTTTCCCTTTGCCATGGGAATGCTACTTTTTAGCACATTAGAAGGATTTTCCTGGGCATTGCAAAAAACAATTATACCGAACTTTTTAAAAGAAACTTTTTTCAGAATCATTACCAGTATTCTAATACTATTATTTTATTTTAAGTTGATTTCATTCGACACATTCGTACATGTTTTTACCTTTTTCTATTTAATCTTATTTTTAACCCTTGCAGGATATTTAATTAAATCAGGAGAGCTTCATTTCCCATTTATAATAAGTAGAGTTACAAAGAAGTTCTGGAAAAAAATGCTTGGTATGCAAGTATTAATATACAGTGGTACACTTATAGCTTCAATTGCAGCCACCATAGATAGTTTTATAATTGCTAAATTTCAGGGGCTGGCTGTTGTTGGTGTTTTTGGTTTAGCCCAGTATGCAGCAAATTTAGTACAGGTTCCTCAGCGAAGTATACAGGCTGTTTCTGCAGGTATACTATCCAGAGCATGGAAAGACAAAAATTTAAATGAGATTAATAGGATTTACAAAAGATCCTGTATAAATTTAATGTTATTGGCCTTATTTATTTTTGGAAATTTATGGTTAAATGTACATCAGGGAATGCAGGTATTAAATATTCAAAAAGAATATGAAGCAGGATTAGGGGTAATATTTATTCTTGGAATGGTTCGGATTATTGATGCAGCAACCGGTTTAAACGGAATGGTAATAGGCACTTCTACCTTTTGGCGTTTTGATTTTTTTAGTGGGGTTATATTACTGGCTTTCAGATTACCCATCACTTATTACTTAATTAAGCATTATGGGATAATAGGTTCATCTTTTGCAGAACTAATATCTTATAGTGCATATAATCTAATTCGGTACGAATTTTTAAGACGTAAGTTCAACATGCAACCCTTTGATTTAAAAACGATATGGGCTTTAGCAACAGCCGTATTGGCTTACTTTTTTACTTATTATATTTTTCAACAGTTGAATGGGTGGATGGGAATTATCTTAAGAACCCTGTCTTTTTCCGGAATAATGGCATTAGGTATTTTCTATTTACAACTAACACCGGATGCGATGCAATTGTATCATAATTTAAGAAAAAGATGGATGAAGTAAATTTTAACGCTTAATTATTGTTAACCCTGCCTCCGCCTCTGTATTTTGGGTTCCAGTATTTATCATTTAAGTCTGAAACCATCACTCCATTTGAGGTGGAGGCATGTACAAATTTATTATTTTGTAAATAAATACCTACATGTGAAATAGATCGGACACTCTTACCAAAAAACACCAAATCACCTTCTTGTAAATCTTCTCTTTCGATACGTTGGGCTTGATTATGTTGTTCCTGCGCAGTTCTTAGTATCGACAAATTAAAAACATTTCGCATAATGATTTGAGTAAATCCGGAACAATCCACACAATTTTCACTACTACCACCAATACAATACCTAGTTCCCCACCACTTATCTATTTGCTCAAGTAATATTATATTATTCAAATTATCAATTGGGACATTTATAATGGGTGAATATTTTAATTGAAGCGTGTAGGCGCGTTCACTTTCCCCACTTATAATTGGTATATCTGATGTAGCATTAGATTGATTAGTTTTGGACGGAGATGAAGATATGCTACTTGTTTTCTGTTTAGTAGTGATAACGGTACCTAAAGTAACTTGTATTCCATTGATGAATTCCCTTTTTTCTGTAGCATTTTTCCTGTTAACTGTCTCACTACCGCTTTTATCTCTGTGGGCAATATTTTGCACGGATTTACAACTCGCAAATGCACTTGTTAAGAAAATTACAATTATATATAATTTCAATCTCATACAAGTTGCAAATTAGGCACTTTGGAGCAATGTGGAAAATTGATTCTTTGATAAAGAACTACAAAGACCGACTTTTGTAAATCTATATGTCAAAATTTTCTCATTTACACGTACATACACAATATTCGCTATTAGATGGCGCTGCTGCTATTGGTGATTTATACAATAAAGCCGCTGAAAATAACATGCCCGCCATTGCTATTACAGATCATGGGAACATGTTTGGAGCATTTGAATTTGTAAGTCAGGCATGGAAAAAAACAAAAGTAGTAGGAACCGATGAATATGGTAAGGATATACTTGAGCCGGTTGTAAAACCCATTGTGGGATGCGAATTTTATGTTGTAAAAGATCGCCATGCTAAATCCTTTACTAAAGAGCAAAAAGATGAACGTTTTCATCAGGTTTTATTAGCAAAAAACAAAATTGGTTACCAAAATTTAGTTAAACTCACCTCTTTGGGTTATATCGAAGGGATGTACAGTAAATACCCACGTATCGACAAAGAACTTATAGCACAATATCATGAAGGAATTATTGCCACTTCATGTTGCATTGGCGCCTATATACCTCAAACCATTTTAAAACATGGCGAAGAAAAAGCTGAGCAAGAACTTAAATGGTGGATTGATTTATTTGGAGACGATTATTACATCGAATTACAACGCCATGAAATAAAAGAGCAGGAAATAATTAATCATACACTACTTAAATTTTCAAAAAAATATAATATACCCGTAATTGCTACCAACGACAGCCATTATGTAGATCAGGAAGATTCTAATGCGCACGATATATTACTATGTATTAATACCGGTGAAAAGCAAAGCACACCAGGATTTGATGATTTTGTGAATGATGAGATCCAAATAAAAAACAGACGTTTTAAGTTTCCGAATAATCAATTTTATTTTAAAACGCAGGAAGAGATGCAGCAACTCTTTCACGATTTACCGGAATCATTAGATAATACCAATTTAATAGTTGACAAGATTGAAGTGCTCAATCTTAAAAAAGATATTCTTTTACCCGCCTTCCCTATTCCACCTTCTTTCCAGATTCATAAAGATGCAAATATGAATCAGTGGGAATTTTTAAAACACCTCACTTATGAAGGGGCAAATAGGCGATACAACGACCTCACTCCTGATATACAAGAAAGAATTGACTTTGAATTGTTTACCATTCGAACAATGGGTTTTGCCGGTTATTTTTTAATTGTAAGCGACTTTATTAAAGCCGGTAGAGATATGGGCGTTTTTGTTGGTCCGGGTAGAGGTTCTGCTGCTGGAAGTGTTGTGGCATATTGTATTGGGATTACGAATATTGACCCCGTTAAATACAATTTACTGTTTGAGCGTTTTCTAAATCCCGATAGAAAGAGTATGCCCGATATTGATACCGATTTTGATGATGAAGGGCGACAAAAAGTAATTGATTATGTGGTTGATAAATATGGGAAGAGTCAGGTAGCACAAATTATTACGTATGGTACCATGGCTGCCAAAATGAGTATTAAAGATGTGGCCAGAGTGATGGATTTGCCATTAGTGGAAAGTAATATGTTGGCTAAATTGGTTCCGGATAAACCGGGTACAGTATTGGGTAGAGTTTTAAAAGCACCTATTACTATCAAAGAAGGGGCCAAATCACTGGAAGAAAAAGAAGCCTATCAACAAGAAGATATTGATAATATCAAAAAATTAAGGGAGATATATAAGGGGTCTGATATAAGAGCCCAAGTACTAAAAGAGGCAGAACGATTAGAGGGTTCTGTTAGAAATACAGGAATTCATGCCGCGGGTATTATCATTGCTCCCTGCAACTTAACTGATTTAATTCCGGTAGCAACTGCTAAAGATTCTGATTTATGGGTTACACAAATCGAAGGAAGCATTATTGAAGATGCTGGTGTAATTAAGATGGACTTTTTAGGTTTAAAAACCTTATCTATTCTTAAAACAGCCCTAGAACTAATCAAACAAAATCATGGAGTAATCATTGATTTAGATACGCTTCCTTTGGATGACGAAAAGGCTTTTCAACTGTATCAACGCGGCGAAACCAATGGTACATTTCAGTTTGAAAGTGTTGGGATGCAAAAATACTTACGGGAGCTGAAGCCTGATAAATTTGACGACCTCATAGCGATGAATGCATTATACCGCCCAGGTCCTATCGCCTATATCCCCAACTTCATTGATCGTAAACATGGAAAAGAAGCCATTAGCTATGATTTGGCGGATATGGAAGAATATTTGTCTGACACGTATGGTATTACCGTATACCAGGAACAGGTGATGTTATTGTCTCAGAAAATCGGAGGATTTAGCAAAGGCGATGCGGATGTTCTCAGAAAAGCCATGGGTAAAAAAGACCGCAAAACACTCGATAAAATGAAGAGTAAGTTTGTGGATGGCGCTACCGAAAAAGGACATGCTGCTGATAAACTTGAGAAAATCTGGACAGACTGGGAAGCATTTGCACAATACGCTTTCAATAAATCGCACTCAACTTGCTATGCATTTGTAGCTTATCAAACAGCTTATTTAAAAGCACACTATCCAGGAGAATACATGTCTGCCGTTTTAAACCACCAGGGGAATATTGAAAAAATTACTTTTTTCATGGAAGAGTGTAAGAGAATGGGGATTAAAGTTTTGGGGCCAGATATTAATGAATCGCTAAAAGGCTTTGCTGTAAATAAAAAAGGAGAAATTAGGTTTGGATTAGGAGGATTAAAAGGGGTGGGTGAAATGGCTATTGAAACCATTATCTCTGAAAGAAATAAAAATGGCACTTATACCGATATATTTGATTTTGTTAAGCGTGTTCTGCAAAAAAGTGTGAACAAAAAATCCTTAGAAAGTTTAGCCTATTCGGGCACATTTGATTGTTTTCCGGCATATCACAGGGCACAATATTTTACTTTAATAGAAGGCGAAAAAGTTACCGGACTAGAAAAAATTATTGCCTATGGCCAACAACAGCAAACTGCCGCAAATGCCTCCACCAATACATTATTTGGCGATTTACCCGGCGCCATGCAAGTATCTATTCCTAAAATCCCGGATTGCGACCAATGGACGCTTACCGAATTATTAAATTATGAAAAAGAAGTAACTGGTATGTTTATGAGTGGACATCCACTCGACCATTTTAAATTTGAGTTAAAGCACTATGAAATCACCGGAATTGCTGATTTTAATGAAACAAGAGATTCAATTGCATTGACACCCAATGCAGCCGGTAAAATGATACGATTGGCCGGATTGGTAACTGATGTGCAACACAGAGTTACCAAAACAGGAAAAAATTTCGGGTCATTTACCATTGAAGATTTTAGCGGCAAAACTGAATTTACTTTATGGAGTGAAGACTACGTGAAATTTCAGAATTATCTGGAAAAAGGTCAGAACATTTTATTCAATGGTTTTTTTAGAAACAGATATAACCAACCCAATGTGTACGAATTTAAAATAAATAATATGTCTCTGCTAGAGACAGCCAAACAACTATTGACCAGAAATATTGAAATTAGTTTACACCCCGGAGCAATTACCCAAGAATTAGTAAAATTTATGGAGTTGAATTTAAAATCATTTCCCGGTAAGTCTACTTTAAAATTCAATGTAATTGAACCAAAAGAAAGCTTGAAAATCAGCATGTTTACTATTGAACGTGGCTTTCAAATGAATGAAGAAATGGCAGATTTCTTAATGAATAACCCAGATATAGATGTGCGTGTTGGATTAGTCAACTAAGCTGACTGCTTGTCACATAGTAACATTAGTGGAAAAGTCAATTAAGCAGTTCAATCTATTTGGTCGTAAATTTGACAATAATTAATAAATTAATCATTAAAATACATAACAATGGCTTTAGAATTAACTGATGCAAATTTCCAGACAACTGTTTTGGATAGTGATAAATTAACAATTGTAGACTTTTGGGCTGAATGGTGCGGACCTTGTCGCGCTATCGGACCAGTTATTGAAGAGTTATCAAAAGATTATGATGGAAAAGTAAATGTTGGTAAAGTGAATGTTGATCATAATCCCAACCTTAGTGTAAACTATGGTATTACTTCTATTCCAGCTATCCTATTTATTAAAGGTGGTCAAATTGTAGACAAACAAATTGGTGCTGTACCTAAGTCTGTATTGGTTAAGAAAATTGAGGCTCATATTTAATTTAACCAAACCAATTAATAAAAACGTGAGTGAAATAAATAGCATTTCTCTCACGTTTTTTTGTTTTTAAAGATTCAACAACTA
>JBIIAP010000159.1:0-6281 GCA_044239855.1 Sediminibacterium sp.
AACTGGAATCATACGTTTAAAAATGGACAAGCCAAGATACCTGCTTTTTTAGATGATTATGCTTACCTGATTCAGAGTTACATTCATTTACAGGAGGTAACCGGCAATGGGGCATATTTACTCAAGGCAAAAGCCTTAACGAAATTGGTTATACAGCAGTTTTCGGAAAAAGAAACCGGATTCTTTTATTTTACTCCGGAGTTTCAAACAGACATACTTATCCGTAAAAAAGAAGTGTATGATGGAGCAACCCCCAGTGGGAATGCCGTAATGTGCTATAACCTGCAATATTTATCTGTCGTATTTGATGCGCCCGAATGGAAAAATCTTGCAGCGCAATTGATTCAATCCCTTCAACAAGCAATCATCAAACACCCTACATCGTTTGGTGTTTGGGCATCAGTATTACAACAAATAGTAATAGGTACTCGCGAAATTGTTATAACCGGCGTTCAAGCCAATAATTATATAAATAAAATAAATAATTCATATCTGCCTAATAAAGTGATGCAAACCGCAGTATCACCTGCTGATATTGCAGCATTTCCAATGCTTAGCAACAAGTCTTTTGATGTAGAGCCGGTATTGTTTTATCTTTGTGAAAACTATGCTTGTAAGAAACCTTTAACATCTTTTGAGGCTTTTTTAGCAATTGTGTAACAAGTTTTGTTTTAATTTGCAATACCAATTAGAAATAAATAAAATATTTCTCTACAAAAATTACAATAAAAAGTACTATTTGACGTTACCTATACTCGCACTGTTAAAATAATGAAAACAAAGCTTTTTCTAGGGATTAACACCATTGAAATTGTATATTTGTCATCGTCAAAAACTAGTCACTTATAATGAAAAATTATTTATCATTAGTTGCCGTTGCTGCTATTAGTTTGAGCATGTCATCGTGTTTTTTAAAAGGCGGCAAGCCCAAAGGATTCCTGCCCGATGATGGTCAGCTACATGGCGTAGTTCCTGCTGCTCGTCAAAACATGGCTAATCCTTTAAACATGGTTTATATTCAACCGGGTTCTTTTCATATGGGGCCTAGTGATGAAGATATTACCCAAAACTACACTACGAGAAATCGTCAGGTGTCTATGCAAGGTTTTTGGATGGATGCCACAGAGATTACCAATAACGATTATCGTCAGTTTGTTAAATGGGTGAGAGATTCTTTAGCATTTAAAATATTATTTGGTACTGGTATCAATAAAGTAAATGATACGATGGCGGTTGATTGGAAGAAACTTAGCACAGTTAAGTGGACGAAAGCCACCATGGAAAAGTTAAATGCATTAAATCTCGCACCAGACAATCGTTTGTACGGCAGAGCTGAAATGGATCCAAATAAGTTGGTGTTTCGTGTTCAGTATTTCGATTTAAAGGAAGCTGCAAAAAAAGAAAACCAAGGGGTACCTCGTAAATATTTCATGGTAAAAAGAGATCAACCTATTTATCCGGATACCTTGGTTTGGATTAGAGATTTCTCTTATTCATACAATGAACCAATGACCAAAAGATATTTTTCTCATCCTGCTTTTGGGAATTATCCGGTAGTAGGTGTAAATTGGAAACAAGCTTCTGCTTTTTGTGCATGGAGAACACATTATCAAAATGCATTTCTAGGAAGAAAAGGTTTTGCCATTGATGGAGATTATCGTTTGCCGAGTGAAGCAGAGTGGGAATATGCTGCCCGTGGTGGTAGAACCAACTCTATGTATCCTTGGGGTAGTTATTATGCTCGTAATAAGAAGGGTTGCTTATTAGCAAACTTTAAACCGGGTAGGGGTAACTATGCCGAAGATGGCGGATTTTATACGGTTAGAGCAGATGCTTACTGGCCTAACGATTATGGTTTATATAATATGGCAGGAAATGTGGCAGAGTGGACCGGTTCTTATTACTATGAAGGTGCCTATAATTTTTTACATGATATGAGTCCGGATCTTAGGTATGATGCCAAAGAGTCTGACAAGCCTCGTGAAAAGCGTAAAGTGGTTCGTGGTGGAAGTTGGAAGGATGTAGCCTACATGCTGCAAGTAAGTACCAGAAATTATGAATATCAGGATAATGCAAAATCTTATATAGGATTTCGTTGCGTAATTGATCTTGCACCTAAAATGAAAAAATAATTCAATACATTACAACCAATTTTTAAAACATAAATTCAATAACCTAAAATTTAATAAAATGGCTGCTGCAATTCCTCCTAAAGTTACTAAATGGTTCGACGTTGGTGTATCGCTCGCCGCTGCGGTGGTAATCTTCGGTGCATTACAGAAAATACTACATACCGAAATCGCAGATTTAATGCTAAAAATTGGATTAGGTACAGAAGCCGTAATCTTTATTGGCTATGGTTTATTGTATATCATTTATCCTGCCATCGATGACCATGAAGTACATGTAGCTGGTGGAAAAACCGGCAACTCTGCTTTAGATGGATTAGATAAAATGTTGAAAGATGCAGACATTACTCCTGCAAATTTGAGCAAACTAAGCGCAGGTTTTCAAAAATTAGGTACTACTGTTGAAAAAATGGGTGAAATAGGTGATGTGGTTAAATCAACCGCTGATTTTTCTGCTTCTTCAAAAGCTGCCAGTGCTGCTTTAGGTGCTGTTTCTACTTCTGTTAATGCTGCAGTTCAGTCTTTCCAGGGATTTAGCGCCGCAGCAGAGGGTAACAAACAATTGCATGTACAAATGCAAAGTTTTACTAAAAATTTAGCTTCATTAAATACTATTTACGAACTAGAATTACAGGAAAGCAATAATCACCTGAAAGCCTTAAATCAATTCTATAGCAAGTTAGAGCATGCAACCAATGCCTTAACTACTAGTGAAAATGATGCGATTAAAGCAAAAGAGCAAATTGCAACACTTGCAACAAACCTTACTAAGCTTAATCAGGTTTACGGGAATATGCTTACTGCCATGAATGGTAGATAATCATACACCGATTCTAAATAAATTGTAAATAATATTGATAAACTTAAAATAGTATGTCACTACCTACGGAACCGCGGCAGAAAATGATCAACATGATGTACCTGGTGTTAACCGCACTATTGGCACTGAATGTATCTGCTGAAATATTAAATGCTTTTAAAACGGTCGATAAAAGCTTAATGGAAGCCAGCAGAATCATTGAGTCTAAAAATGAATCTGTATTTAAGTCTTTCCAAAAAAAGATGGCAGATCCGGTAACCAGACAAAAAGCAGAAATTTGGTTTGCAAAAGCTTCTAAAGCTAAAACACTCTCTGATGCTGCTTATGAATATCTGGAGACAGTTAAAAAAGATTTGAAAAAAGAAGCAAACTTGCAAATCGTTGAAGGCAAGGAACAATATAAGGAAGATGATTTAGATGCGGCAACCAGAATGTTCTTATCCAATCCTCCAGAAGGAAAAGGAAGAGCAAAGGAATTGTATAATCAACTGAAAACTTATAAAGACCAGTTGTTAGCAATTGACCCTCAAATTGCCAAAGAATTAGGCTCCACCCTTCCTTTAGATTTGCCCGATGCTGCAGATGATAAAGCAAAAGTGGATTGGGCGTACAACTTATTTCACATGACGCCTACTGTTGCGGGTATTACTATTTTGAGCAAATTTCAGAACGACATTAAAAATAGTGAATCACAGGTGGTTGAATACTGTCATAAAGAAATCGGTGAAGTTGAATTGGTGTACGATCAGTTTCAGGCAATTGCTAACTCTAATGCCAGTTACGTAATGCCTGGTGAAGAAATTGTGATCAATGCAGGTGTGGGTGCTTTTAATAGTGCATCTAAACCATCTGTTACTGTTGATGGTGCTTCTGCAACGCCAACACCCGATGGTTCTTTTGAATACAAATTCAAACCAACTTCTAGTGGAATTAAAAAAGTAAATATTTCTTTCCGTAAACCAGATGGTACTACCGCATCTGTAACTAAAGAAGTTAAATATACAGTGGGAGTACCGGCTGGTTTGGTGGTATCTACCGACAAAACAAGGGTATTCTATCAGGGACTTGCCAATCCATTGAGTGTAACCGGTGGTGGTGGTGATGAAAAAGTGCGGGTAGATATTGCTGGTAATGGAGTAAGCTTTGAAAAGGCTGGCCCTGGTCAATACATTGTGAATTGTAAAAACTTAGGTTCAGCTACGGTAACTGCTACAGATGGCAAGAATAACCAAAATATTACTATTCCTATTAAACGTGTACCAAGCCCATTAGCTACAGTGGGTGGTAAAGCCGGCGGCCCTATTGCTGCCAATAACTTTAGAGCACAAGCAGGCGTTGCCGCTGAGTTGCGCGATTTTATTTTTGAAGGTGTTAAATATGAAGTAACCTCTTTTACCCTTATTGCTACTGGTAAAGGATTTGAAGAAAGTGGTTTGGGATTTGCTGAAGTAAATGGTGCTTATTTTAAAGGCAGTGCCGATGCGGTGAATTTAATTAAAAGATGTCAAGCCGGCACTACTGTTGTAATAGATGAAATAAAAGTAAATGGTCCGGGTGGATCTAGAATGTTAGATCAAAACATATCATTTACGCTTCAATAATAGGGGGATGAAATGAGCCATATTCTGTGTTGCATACCGTGCAATTAGGTATAGAGGCAAATTCCGTGTGACAAAAAATATTTCCGCTAAAGGCGGTAACATAAAAGGGTAGACACATGAAAAAGATAATGTACAAAGGGTTTGCATTTGGTTTAGCTGTTGTTGTTGTATTGCAGTTAAATGCTCAGCAGTCGCGCTATAAAACAGGTGGAGCAGCTAAAACTGCAACAAAAACGCCTGCGTCTAGCTATATCAATACTTCTAAAACTAAAACTACAGGTGGGAATGATGCCAATACCCAGCCGGTTACACCTGCTGCTACAGGCGGCTCGAAGTACAGAGCGGGCAACAACCAAACGCCAACAGTTACCACCGACGCTACTTCAACTACCATTTCTAGTCCGGGTGCTACATCAGGAAGTACTGTTGTTAAATTTAATTACGACACTACCGGAGATGCCGGTTTAGATGGCAAACCAGAGGTGTCTTTGCGCAATAATTATGCTGCTGAAAGAACACAAGTAAAAGACCGTAAACCACTTGAATACGAAGATTTGCGTGAAGATGATGCATTGTTCAGTCATTTTATTTGGCGTGAAATAGATGCCAGAGAAAAAATGAACCAATCTTTTACCTATGCCGGGAAGGATGAAAACGGCGATCAACGTTTTTTTGCTATTTTAATGAATGCAGTAAGAAGCGATAGTGTTATTGCTTTTTCTAGTGAAAATGATCGATTCACCACACCTTTGTCTCCTAGCCAGGTTTTATCTTTAACCAGTGGAAAGCTAGATACCATCGAGGTAACCGACCCTATTAGCGGCGCTGTAGAAAAAACAGTTACCAGAGCACCACAATTTAGTCCGGATTCTGTATATACCTTCCGCATCAAAGAACAAGTGGTTTTTGATAAAGAAGCCAGTCGTTTATTTACCAGAATCATTGGAATTGCACCAATTGCCAAGCAAGTTATTGGCGGCAAATCAATTCCAAGGGTTTTATTTTGGGTATACTATCCCGATATGAGAAGAACGCTAGCAAAATTTGATGTGTACAATCCAAAAAATCTTGCCGGAAGAATGACTTGGGAAGAATTATTTGAAAGCAGATATTTCACCAGCTATATCATTAAATCTACCATCGATAACCCAGGTGATAAATATTTAAGTACTGCTATTAAAGATCCGTTGTTCAGATTATTAGAAGGCGAGAATATTAAAACTAAAATATTCAACTTCGAGCAAGACCTTTGGTCATACTAGTGGCTATACTTCATAACTTATAAAAAAGGGGAGCAATTTCAAATTGCTCCCCTTTTTGCTTTTTGCTATACCCAAAGCTGTAAAATGGGTAAAATAATTTTGATTTTTTTTAAGTCAACAATTCAATAAAATCAACCATTCCAGCTTGTTTTTTTATATAAATCGAAAAATAATCAATAAATTATCATAAAAAATGTAAAAAAAATTGCGTTAATATAAAAATATGTATTATTTTTGTATCGGTTTTTCATAGGATATTGGATTTTAAAAACGGGGCTGGATGTCTATCCTGGCCCCCTTTTGTTTTATACCCACCAAGCAAAAGGAAAAAGTCAAAAGAAAAGCCTTCCATTATATATCTAAGACGCAAGCACATCATCTCAGTATTACCCATTACCCATTATCAATTATCCATTATCAATTGTCAATTACCAATTATCCATTATCAATTGTCAATTACCAATTATCA
>JBIIAP010000160.1:0-6280 GCA_044239855.1 Sediminibacterium sp.
GCTTTAAACAATAGCAACAGCAATGAAAGACTAAATTGCTGTAGCATTCTTCTTATGAACTCTTTTGAAATCATAAACCTTTATTTCTTTATCAGTTTAATACAGATTGCTTAAACACTTTATTTAACATTGTTTGTCCATTCATTTGTATTTGCAATAAATAAGTACCATCAGGCACATTAGGAATTATTTTTATTTTATTTATGCCAATTTCAACAGGTTGTAGTTTATCAAAAACCAATTGACCAGAAATTGTATACATTCTTATCGATGCGTTTTGATTTTTTTCTGCATTCAGTTCAATTGTAAAGTCAGTTGTAAATGGATTAGGATAATTCCGCATATTCTCGGAAGGCAATCCCAGTATAACTGGTTTAGAAACAGTACCTAACACTTCATTACCAATAAAGGCAAAAGAGTTCGTTGTTTTCTTCCTGTTGAATCCGTCTCCAATATAGAAGCTTAATAATTGAGACTTATCGCCATAAATAGTGATGAAGCTTAGTTCATTATTATTATTACGTGAAGCGATTCCTTTTAATGCACCGCTTTCATCATAAACGGTCAACTCATTATATCCATCTGGCATTAATACTACGGCATTCATGTTCTGACCATATTGCTTAAACTCATCTTTTACAGATGCTTGAATTACGCCAATTGGCTCTCCTACTGCGTTTGATTGAACAGTATTAACACTAAAATTTTTGATTGTGTTATCTGAAACTTTAGGCCAAGCGCCCAATATAGGTAGATTGATACCTAAATTCTTTACTAAATAAGTCGGGAATTTAAAGGTCTGAGCTTTTGCCGATTTAAGCATGTAACCTTTTCCGGGTTCAAGATATTTTAAGGTACCACTCCAACCTTGTTTAGGATCAAAAATTGCAAACAAGTTTTGTGACTTTATAACATCTCCATCAGAAGCATCTAAATAAGCTAACGACTCAGAAGTTAATCGATTACCCGGGAGCGGGAATGGAAACCAATTCCAATTAACATTAATAGGAAAAGTATAAGTTGCTATATCAACTGCAGTACCTTTTATCGTTAATGTTTGTGCATGAGCCATAAATACTTTATACATCTTAGAAGCCGATAAGCCTAACCTGCCAATTGTTCCTGACCAGGTTGCAGGATTTACATTTTTAGAATACACTTCCTGATCAACGCCACTTATTATTCGATCATTGGTTGCTAACTGTAAATTTTTAGTTAGTTGATTTAAATTGCTAAAATTCGGATCATTTACATTCATCGAAATCCAAGACCATCCTTTATTTAAAGCAATATTTTGTTCAACCAAATTGCTGTTAGCAAAGATTAATGGTGTACTTAGTGATCCCATAATTTCATTATCTTGGAAATTGATGGTTAAATTTCCATCTATAGATGCCCCTAAAATTTTACCCTGTGCTGCATTCCAAATTTTAAAAGTCAATGGTTTTCCGGATGCTCCATTACTATAAACAGACAAGAAAGTATAGTACTGCTTATAAGCTGAATTATAAACTAATTTGGCAACACCTACCACTGTGTCGTTATTAAACGCTGCAATTTGATCGTAAACATCTTCAGAGAATATTTCGTCTACTTTTATCCTTCCAACGATGGTCATGCTTTTATCGAAATCAGCTGGATTTATTACCCAGTTTGGATCTTTAGCTAATACTCTTAACTTAACCTGCATTTTTTCATCATAACCAAAGTCTGTTTGCAAATTTAAGTTTTCGATGTATTCTCCATTTGCATAATCTTTATCAATTGTAGCTACTATAATCATTTTACTATCCGGCGCAATTGTACCGCTTGTTTGACTTAAGCTTAACCACTTAGGTATATTAAAAATAGTAAACGGATGTGTTTTACCCCCTTTATTTAGTAAGGTAATTTCGAAGGTTTTAGTTGCACCTGCAGCTTTAACTATGTCTACAATATCATTATATCCTTCAGCAAACCAACTCACTTCATTACGTCTGTAATAGGCGGTCCAGGTAATTGGAGATTCTTGTTCGTTATTAGAAGCATCGTACATTCTGTGAACGGTGATATCTAATACCTGACCTTCTAATGATGCGATATCTGTAACTTCCGGTTCAATAATCATATCACTACCATTTAAAACCCTATTTACTTTAAAACTAATGAGGGTTCTTTCAGGTTTAATTGGAGGTGCATCCTCCGCGTAATTTACTGTACCGATGTTTAGCTTAGCATTACTAGATATTACTGTATTATTGCTGTATGCATGATAATATTTAGGTCCATTATTGTTAGCAGGATCTGGTTGATTCATTCTGGCATATAACAGCAATCCAATACTTTCTGCATCTACTTCAAAATAGCGATCTCTGAATATTTGTTCTTCATTTCTCAAAGTATTCCACAATTGGAATTCATCGATTTTACCGTTGAACTTACGATCAATTGTTACCACACCAGCTAAATCTGTTGTCCCTCTTGCTCCTAACCATACTTTATTACCGGAGAAACCACCAATGTTAGTCATATTATTCGAGGTAACCGCAACTGCATCTACATAAGTTTTTAATGCACCTTGTCTATTTAACAATAAACTTACATGATGCCAGGCATCATCAGCTAAAGATTTATTAGTAAGTGTGTATTGTCTTCCTTCACTATTGAAAGTTAAATTACCGGTACTATTCATACTGATAGCCCATTTATTATCCAATCCATCAGGTTGATTTATATCAGTGCCATCTCCTTTCCCATTAGAAAATATGGTTGCTTCCTGTGCAGTAGGTGTTTTCAGCCAAAATGAAATGGTAGCATCCATCTCATTTGTTAACTGTGCATAAGTAACATTATCTAATAACAAATATTGACCATTACTAAAAGCGTAAGAAGTGCCTTTAGGTTTAATATCCCATGATGCTTTTAATTCAGCATGTTTATATCTTGCCTTATCATTTGCAATAATTCCTCTTCCTTCATCCATTGGCCAATAGCCTACTAAACCGGCTTCATTCCCACTTAACTTCACATACATTTTTGCGTACGCATCAGTTAGCGATATAGTTTTATTCCAAATACGCAAGTCATGCATATTTCCATTAAAAGTATTTCCCCCTATCATCAAGGGTTCATTATTACCAAACTGCACATTAGCAGCTCCTGTTACACTACCAATTATTTTGTCATCCATATAAATATAAACCTCTCCGGTACTATTCTTATGTGTAAACGTATAATGATGGAAGAGTTCGTCTGTTGGAATAATGCCATCGACAATTATACCGCCAATTGTAAACTGAATTTGGTCATTATTTAAATTGATTTTTATTCCGCCATTTTGATTGAGTATTACTCCAACATTACCAACATAATTTTTCATCCAGCATTCCAGCGTAAAATCACCTGTTACTATTTTAGGATTATTAATTATGGCAGTGTTGTTGGCACCTTGAAAATACAGCGAAACATTATGATCAATCTGTAACTGATTGGTTTGCCCTTTAATTTCAATTAAACTAGTTGCAGTATTATAAGAAACAGGTTCATTAAAACTTACCTTCAAATCTTCACCTGGCCCTAGAATTCCATCTGTAGGGGTAGGTGTACCGAATTTAACCGGAGCATTTAAATCCACTTTCCCTTTACTCACTTCAGAAATAAATCCTGTACCATTAATGCAAGAACTTCTTGCCCTAATTTCATAATAGCCATCCAGTAAAATAGGATTAGCCATATTAAATGAATGCGACAATGTAGTATTAGCACCAATCAACACTTTTTTATCAGCTTCGGTTGCTTGGTCTAAATAATTCTGTGTAGAATAATACGTTTGTAATCTTGTCCAATTAGGCTCATTTACAGAACGATACTCTAAATCAATTTTTTGGAATCCTGCAAAACTTGAATTAAACCCTGTTAAATTGATTAATAAAGGTTTTGTTGTTTTATCTGGATTATATGCTTTTTCTCTATTGTAAACCCAATTAGTTAAAGGGGCACTGATGCTTACCTCAGAACAAGAAGGCACAAACTTGGCAGAGACTCTTACAGAGTCACAAACCTCTTCCCCATCACAAAGAGATTCTAATCTTACCTTGATGTTATTGTATTCATATACATCAGAAATAGATTTACCAAGGGTCATTTTATAAATAACGGTTTGATCAAAAGGAACATGAACAATAGTACCATTTGGTTCAATATTGATTAATGCATTATTTGGATTGGTAGTATTATCAACTATTAGTTTAAAGTCTGCATCCTGACCTGCGGCACTATTATTAGATAATTTCAATTCAAATTCTGCATTTTTCCCATCTGCAATATTAGTTTTGTTATTATCAGTAACCGATATTAATGGAACCTCCACGCGTTGGGTAGCAAAACCTAGAGGCGCTTTATCGTCATCCAGATAATTATCGAAACTATGTTCAAATGTGCTATCTAATTTATTGATAGATGCTGTAAGCAAGTTTTTTTGTTGAATCAAAACAGATCTGTCATTTCTATTTTGAGCTTTTTGGCTTATGCTGTAATTGTTTCTATTTACATTATAAAGTGAATCATTTACTACTAATGCTCTTTCTATTTTATTTAAAGAATCCGTTTTTGATTTAGAAGCACTAAAATAAAGCTTAAACATAGATTCTGGAAAAAACTTAGATGTTTCAGCACCTTCATATGGACAAGAAGACCTTCCTCCCAGTGTAGAGAATATCGGACCATTACCATCAAAAGGATTAACTACGTCCACACTCAGGTAATTACCAGGATCATTATCTTTTAAGAAATAACTGATATTGGTCGTTTCGGTATTTTCCTGAGTTAAAGCAGTACTTATATCCTGCTGAAATGCAAGACCAACATTTAAAATTACACCAACCTTATTAAAAAGATTTTTAATTTCAGAAGATATGCTTTGATCCAAAACTAAATTATAACTATATGAACTTGCCTTAACAATATTTGTTTCCACACTTTGGCTATATTCACCTACACCTGCGTCAAAGGAAATATTTTTTTCAAAATTGGCATTCAACAAATCCTTTAAAGCCTTAGAATCATTTAGTTTATTTTTCAATTGACTTTTTATAACAGGATCGTAAGTGCTTTGTTCTTCATAACTATTTTTAAGGCTAGCATTAAAATTATCGACGATATTATTTAAATTATTTTTATAAATGGAACGATAATGTTTTGCAATGAACTTACTTTTTTCATTATCAAAAATTACTTTTTTCCACAACCTTATTTTTTCTTGATACTGTTTTATTTTATTCACATTCGCGGGTGAATCAGGATTTGGCCCATTTAATAAACTAGCGATAAAAGTCTCATACTCAGGAATTAAAGTAGTGAGGATATGTTTTTGAGAATAAATAAAAAAAGTTTCAGTGGGTTTATCAACAAAACTGAGTGCCTTTTGCTTACTTATATAAATCGGATTACTGAGGGTACCCACATTCAAATATTCTCCATCTACCAGGTTTCTGTATACTCCATTTTCATATTTTCTAGGAACAGTTAAATCTGCTTCGATATTATCATATGATCCGTAAAAAATGTTTTTAGAATTACCAATATATAAGTCTCCATCAGAACCATCGTAATCAGGCTGGTCACTCGTAGAAATAGTTTTATTAAACGTATAGGTTGAAGTAACACTTTTCCCATTATTTGAAGTATTGTTAATTCCAATTCCAACTTTGATATTATTAAAAACTTCGGTCGCAGTTGCAGGAGTGGGGACCATTCCGCCTGCTAACTCAAAATACAATCCGCTACAAATAGTAATATCATCATTAGTACCCTCAGTATGTGCCACAGATGCCTCAGTAGTAAATGAAAGGCTTGTTCCTTTTTCAATTGAAGTATGACTGTTTGTACCTGGAGGATCTCTTAAAACAATTGCTGGAATTTCTGGTGCTTCTGTAACAAATGTTTGACTATTATCCGCAGCTCCACCTAAAATAATTCCTTTATCTTTTAAACCAACCACAGCATAATCCTGATCATTGATCCTGAATTTCAGCGAAATAGTTTTATTAAATGGATAAACAACTGATGGAATCCCCCCCCTAAACGAATAAATCAATATGCTTGCATCGCTTGAGTCAATATTCAATGATTCTGAATTTGGCAATGCTAAATTATTGGTAGCAATTAACTGTCCATCACTTACCGGAACATTCGATACGATCCTCAGACTATCCTTATTTATATAGCTTTCAAATCGTTTTAAATTTATTTTATACGTATTAAACTGCGTATAAATTGGCATGATAAAATCAGTAGTGGGATA
>JBIIAP010000161.1:0-6276 GCA_044239855.1 Sediminibacterium sp.
ATGGGCTAAAATGCAAGAAATGACTCCAGGTTTAACCATTCAATATTTGAATGGCTTGACTGAGAATATTGATTTTGCAGGAAGTTTAAGTGGTACTTATACTAAGTATTCCTTCTATCCTAAATCAGGAGTATCCCCAGCTGTAAACAGCAAGTTATTATTAGAAGCTGATGCTAATGTTCACCTTAAGTTATTAACAGACAAGCACACTTTAGTGCCTTATTTAGCTTTTGGTGTTGGTGCTTCTATGTACGGTGGTACCTATTTTGCCGCTCAAGGTAATGCAGGAATGGGTCTGCAACTTTCTTTGGGTGAAAAAACTTATGTAAATACACAGTTTTTATTCCGCCCGGCAATTTCAATGTTGGCTGTGAACCATCTTGCCTACTCTATTGGTATCCATTCTCCGTTAAAAGAAAGAAAAGAGCCAGTTTTAGTTACTCCTCCACCTCCTCCACCTCCTCCAGTTGTTGAAAAAGATACTGATGGTGATGGTATTTTAGATAAAGATGACAAGTGTCCTACAGTAGCAGGTATTGCTAAATATCAGGGTTGTCCTATTCCGGATACGGATGGTGATGGCATTAACGATGAGCAAGATAAATGCCCTACTGTTAAAGGTATTGCTAAATATCAGGGTTGTCCTATTCCGGATGCGGATGGTGACGGTATCAACGATGAAGAAGATAAGTGCCCTACAGTAGCAGGTGTTGCTCGTTTACAAGGCTGTCCTATTCCAGATACTGATGGGGATGGGGTAAATGACGAAGAAGACAAATGCATAACTGTAAAAGGAAGTGCTTCTAACTTTGGATGTCCTGAATTAAAAGAAAAATACAATTTCAGCTACGATAAAGTGAAATTTGTTAGCGGAAGTGCTGTATTAACTAATCCTTCTAAAGTTGAATTGAATAAAGTAGTGGTTGCGTTGAAAGAAAATCCTACTTTAAAGGTAAAAATCGAAGGTCATACTGATAATACAGGTACCGATAAAATAAATATCCCTCTTGCTATTAAGCGTGCGGGTTCAGTTAAAACATATTTCATTGGCAAGAAAGTTGCTAAAGAAAGATTAATGACTGAAGGTTTTGGTTCTTCTAAGCCGATTGCTGATAACAGCACTCCAGCAGGAAAAGCTTTAAACAGAAGAGTTGAGTTTAGAATTCAAGAATAATTTTTAAGCTTTTGACATAAAAAAACCTCCAATTATTAAATTGGAGGTTTTTTTATGCTTTAATTTGAATTATAAATTATCCATTATCCATTAATCTAGTGTATTCTGTCACCTCTTATTTCTAAGTCTTTCATTATTTCAATTTCATGTTCCAGCCATTCCATCCATCTGGAGCGTACCTTTTCCTTAGGTATATAAGTGTCTGCCAGGGTAATAAATAAGGTATAATGTCCGGCTTCACTCTCCATAAATTTTCTATAAAAGTTTTTGAGATAATCGTCTTTCAAACCTTCGCTCAATCTTTTAAATCTTTCACAACTTCTGGCTTCAATTAGTGCCATAGTTAATAGTTGATCTAGCAATCTGTCTTCAATATCTCCGCCTTTTTTTTGGAATAATAATAGCCGGTTTACATATTCATCTTTTCTTTGTTTGCCAAGTGTTAAACCCCTTTTATTAATTTCGGCTAATACTTGTCTGAAATGTCCCCATTCTTCTGTTACAATTGGGGAGAGTGCCTCTACCAGTTCTTTTCTATCAGAATAACGTTGAATGTATGAGATGCAAGTTAGAGCAGCTTTTTGCTCACAATAAGCGTGGTCTGTTAAGATGGCTTCAATAGAAATTGCTGCTAAATCTACCCATCTGGGATCGGTTGGCAATTGCAGTCTTAAAATGTTTCTGGTGTGCTGTGATACCTCTTCGTTCATAAAAATAATTTATTGTTCAAAATAAGCCAGGCTCCCGCCTACCCATTCTTTGTTTTGATTGTATCGTACCCCAATCATTTTGCCTTTACTTAAACGAACTAAATTGTTGGTTGCAATTGGCCTGGCGGCACCTTCTTCCCAAAAATAAAAAATTCTAATTTCAGCTTTTGCTGGTTCATCCGGAGTTTGAATAACGGCTGCATAATCTACTTTTTTCTGCAAAATCCAATTTTCGGGATCTTTTACTTGGGCTATATCTTCATTCGTAAGATCTATGATTACTCCCTGACCCGCAAATGAAAACAGGGGTTTTAAAACATAATTTTCTAAATCGGAAGGAATCACTTCCAATTCATTCAAAAAATATGTTTTCGGTACATAGGGGTGATCAATAAAAGGCAAAGTAAACTTGCTGATGCGGTAAAACCAATTGGGATGGGTTACCCATTCCACGTTTAATTCTTCTAATAATAGCTTGCCTTTATCTTGTATGGCGGAAGATTGTTGTTGGAGATCATCAAAAATAATACGATTATAGATTCGTTTGATGCTTATTTTCTTTCCATCTTTTAGATAAAACAAATTCTTTCCTTCCTGAATCAGTTCAGTTAAGCAAATTACCGGAATGCCGATATAATCGGTGGTACAATAAAAATCATTTCTTGTTTTTTGCTGATGGGGTAAAATTTCCAGTAAAATGACTTCTTCTTTTGAATGTTTCCCCAGTATGATATGTTTTAATAAATCAATATAGGTTTCTTTATAAAAACCATTTAAATAGGGACTAAATTTTTCGGGTATTGGGAAATGATGTCTAACTACTTCATCGTGCCAAATTTGATGCGCAAAAAGGGTGGGAAAACCTTGCATTTCAATTAGTTGTGGTTCTAACTCGCCCTGCTCATTTTGACAAATCCCAAAATCAAATGCAATAAAATGTGTATGTAGGGTTTCGCTGGGTACATTTACATTAGCTGGGATTGCGCTGTTTGTAATTTCTTTAAAATCGGGGCTTACGATAAAATCTACGATGGATTCACAAGCTGATAGTATTTTGTTAGTGAATTTTTTATCAATGAATATTGGGGTTTCAGCAACCCTAAAATCAATAGCGTCTTTATGTTTGGACTGCAGTTCCTGTAAAAAAGCTTTGTATTTTTCTTTGGTAAATGCTGCGTTATATTGTTGACGGATAGTAGAAATCATGGCTTTTGTGCATTTGTACCTCAAAATAAATAATCCTTTTCAATAGAGATGGGAATATTTAGATAGGCTTGCTTACTATTTCTTTTGAAGCCAGGGTTAAAAAATTGGGAAGTATATGATCGTGTGTCCATCTTATTTTTTCAGGATCTTGTAATTGTTCCACCATACTTTTCCATTTATCTTCTCCATGGTTGTCTATAACGGTATTCTTTTTATCGGCTCTTTGAAGGTACATGGCCATGCCTAGTGCATCTGCTTCGGGATGAAATTGGGTGCCTACAAAATATTGATTGAAGCGGACAGACATAACAGCCCTTTCAAATGGCACATGCGGTCGATTTTTTTCAATGGCTAAAATACTACCACCCATGGCTTTTAGTTTTGCATGATTGGGTTCTATAACCTGATAATCGCGACTGTCGACGCTATAAAATGGGTCTTTAAGTCCTTTAAAAATAGCTTCTTCACTTCCTTTTTGTAACATGTGAACAGGAAATACCCCGAATGCTGTTGATTTTCTTTTGCAAACTAGACCGATGCCAAAATAGCGGGCTGCTAATTGAAAGCTATGGCAAATAAAAAAAATGTGTTTTTTAGGGAAGTTAAGTGGAGAAGCATTCCATTCTTCTACGGATTTAATCCAGTTGAAGTAATTGTTTTCCCATTCAGCCCCTTCACTTTCCAGTGGTGAGCCTGGCCCACCACTGGAAATATAAAGGTCATATTCTAAAGTCGGTATTGATTGTTGCTGACGAACGTCGAATTCATCTAGTGTAACAGTTAGTTTATGCAGCAAACTCCATTGGGCAATAAGTTCTCTAACACAGCGCATACCTTCGTTGGGAGCTCCTTCGTATAAGTCGAGCAGGGCTATATGAATTGTTTCGCGCTTAATATTTGTCATAAAGGCGCAAAATTACCTATTTAAAAACATTCTCCGCAATGTTAAAGTCGAATTATTTATGAGTATTAAAGTGGTTTAAAAGTATTTTAGGTTGGTTTTGGGTGTTAGGGTTAATAAAGTTTCATACATCAGTCTAATTGTTTCATTGATATCACTTTTGTGAATCATTTCAACGGTTGTATGCATGTAACGAAGCGGTATGGAGATTAAAACAGAAGGGCATCCGTCATTGGCATAAGCAAAGCTATCGGTATCGGTGCCGGTGCTTCGGCTCAGCGTTCTCCATTGTACCGGGATTTTATTTTTTTCTGCAACCTCTTCAACCAGTGATAATAATTTATTATGTATTGCCGGGGCATACGCTAAAGAAGGGCCTTTGCCTGCCATAATATCGCCTTCAATAATTTTACTGATCATAGGGGTATTGGTATCATGTGTTACATCGGTAATAATTGCTACATCCGGCTTAATTCTTCTGGCAATCATTTCAGCTCCTCTCAACCCGATTTCTTCCTGAACAGCATTTACAATATACAGTCCGAATGGAAGTTTTTGTTTGTTTTCTTTCAGGAGGCGGGCAACTTCTGCAATCATAAATCCACCTACACGATTATCGAAGGCACGGCCAATTAAAAAGTCGTAAGCCAGCTCTTCGTATCCATCTTCATAGGTTACCACAGCACCAATATGAATTCCCAGGGCTTCTACTTCTTTTTTGTTTCTTGCACCGCAATCCAGACAAAGGTTTTCGATTTTAGCAGTTGGTTCTTTGTGCTCGGGATTACTGAGGCGTGTATGAATGGCAGGCCATCCGAAAACAGCTTTTACGGGTCCTTTTTTACCATGGATCCAAACCCTTTTTGCCGGTGCAATTTGGTGATCTACACCACCATTTCTTTTTAAATAAATTAATCCCTGATCATTTATATAATTCACAAACCAGCTGATTTCATCAGCATGGGCTTCAATAACAACTTTAAAAGCAGCAGTAGGATTTATGACTCCAACAGCAGTGCCATATGGATCGGTAAATATTGTATCTACATAAGGTTTGATATAGTCTATCCATAATTTCTGCCCACCACTCTCAAATCCAACAGGAGATGGAGTGTTGATGTAGATTTTTAAAAACTTCATGGACGCATCTGTAGTTACAGATTTTGATTTTGCTGATTTTTCTTTTGCCATAATATTTTATTTAGTTAGGATGATGCCGGCAATTCCGCAGAAAGCTTTAACCAGCATAAGTCCGTCTATAATTGCAAGATAATAGAGAATTGATTTACGTTGGTACATTGTGTAGCAAACAGTTATTAACAAAATAAAGGGGATGGTGTTTAATAGTATCCTTAAGGCGGCAAAATGGGCTAAAATCCCTAGTGCAACAAATAATAGCCAACTGAAGCAGGCCAGGGGTAGCACAACGCTAAATAACGTTTTTCGCAGGCCAAGTCTTACCACAAAAGTCTTTAGTTGTACATTATAGTCTTCGGCATAATCTTTTATGTCGAAAAGGATGCATAAAACTGAAATAAATAGCCAGTTTTTAGAAAAAAGGAAAAGGGTGGTATAGGTAAATAAGTGAGCGTTATTTTGCGTTAAGTCATCATATAGAATGGGTAAGATGGAGACGGTTCCTGCCCAAATAAACGCAATAAGAAATGGTTTACCTAATCCGTAATTTCTTAATGCGAGCCATTGAAAACTGCTCGTATTTTTAACATAATATAATATAGATAATAATAAAAAAAGCGAAAGTAGGAACCATGAAGCGTAGTTGATTGTTGGAAGTATATAAAAATGATTGCACAGAAAAGTTGTCAGTAGAATAATTGACAGCAGTAATAAAAAAAGTTGAAAAAAAATTATTTGTTTTCGATGACTGAAATACCAATTAGCGCGCTCATTGGTATTAAGGTTAGGATGGTGATATTGATTTAAGTATGCGTATGAATAGTATAGGGTTGTTGTACAAAATATAAAAAGATAAAACCCCCAGTGGGTAAGCTGAATCTGCTGTTGGTAAAAGGTTTCAACGCTTAAGGCTACTGCACAGCAGCCTTAAAAAATATTGCTAAAAACCAGTGGTTTAATAAATAATTTTAACAGCACTTACTTTAGCAAAATAATATCTGGAGACGTAATGGTATCGCTTCTGTTTTGTGCTTTGTCTTTTAACCAAAATCTAAAATAAGCGGTATCATTTTTATTTGAACAGCCGATGATGGAAGTTATGCCGGGGGCATTTCCATTATAAATATAACTGATTTCCAATTTTCGTT
>JBIIAP010000162.1:0-6258 GCA_044239855.1 Sediminibacterium sp.
ACAAAAAACGAAGAAATGGTAAATAATCCTTCTCAAATAATCAAAAACAAATAAAATGAAAATTATGAACAATTCAGATATACCTATGGATTTGATCCTCAAGCCGACTCAAGTACCACTTTTTGAAAATTATCCAACTATCACTTATGATTATATTATAGGCATGATAAACAGCGATAGAATTCCTAGTAAATATGATGTTGAAAAAATAGTCCAATTTTTTCAAGAAAATCAAAACTATGGGAAAGGGAAAAATATCAATTTGAAATCTCCACTAGCAAAACTGCTTTATACTTATGATAATTTCAGTAGGGTTTAATCTTAGTTCAATTGGCTGAACAACAAAGTTTTAGTACTTTTAAATCTTCAAAAAATCGTTACGTTTCTAACTTATTTGTTATAGAATTTATTTCACAATAATTTGATTATTAGTTCATTATAACTAAATTTGATCAAATTGATTATGTATGAAAAAAGCAATAATCTTCGTGAGAAAATCTACCTTGATACAAGAGTTTGATCACCAAGAAAATCTACTTAAAGAAGTATGTGAGAATAATAACTGGGAAATAATAGAAATAATAAGAGAAACCATTTCAGGTACCAGAAAGGATGAAGACAGAGTGGGTATTTCGAGATTAAAGAAATCCGTTATTGAAAAAAAGCCAGATATTGTTGCTTGTTGGGAAATTAGTCGTTTATCAAGGTTGCCAATGTCATTATATCAACTAACCCATTTTCTGACAGAGAATTCGGTATCCTTATACATACAAAATTTAAACTTACAAACTCTAGATGATAATGGAAGAGAGAATCACATAACAAGTTTAATACTTTCTCTGATGGCAGAAATCGCCAAAATGGAAACGATTACCCTAAAATCAAGAGTTCGTGTAGCACTTAAAAACCTTAAAGACAAGGGTGTTATTTTGGGTCGTCCGAAGAATTCTAAAGACAGTAGAGAGAAACTATTAAAGAAATATCCAGAAGTGATCAAATACTTGGGTAAGGGACTTTCAATTCGAGAAGTATCCCGTATTTCTAACATCAGCATCAATACTGCTCTTAAAGTATCTAAACTATTAAGAGTGTAACAAAAAGCGTAACAAGTCAGTGTCATTTAAACAAACAACAATGATACGTTTTGATTTACTTTTTGTCATTTTGTATATTGAACTGACATAAAGATTCACATTTAATTCGCCATGATTCAAATAATTATAACCGTCCGGTCCGCAAAAGCCCCTTGAAATTCAAGGGGTTTTTTGTTTGATATATGTGGAATTGTTGACAATTTAGGGTCAAGGCCTAAATTAGGGATCATATAATTGCACTGAATCTATTGACCTTTTCAATATAATTATCAATATATTTCTGTTTTACAATTTCAGTAAGAAAAGATTGCTGCACCAATTCGATAGCTATATCTTTTTTATTGATGAACTCTAGTAATATTCTTTCTGCTCTTTTTTCTAGGATACTTAATCTTTTGGCTAATTCAATAAAATCAGGCTTAGTATAACATCCAAATTGCTGATAGAACACTGAATTCAAATCTCCCTCATATAAAGACAAAGCTGTATCAGATTCGTTGGGTGTGTGTAACACTGTACTCATTAAATCATATGCAGGAGTTAGTTGATATTCACCCTTTTCATTTCTGATTAATGAGAAGTTTTTTAAATGTGCATCCCCATTGGATATGATATAGTTAAAGACAATCAGTTTGAAGAATTTTTCCAAGGCGGGTATGCTTGCAGCTACATAACGTTTTATTAAATTTCCGATTTGTTCATAGTTACCTTCATACTTAAAGGTATCACCATGTGTTTGTTTTGACCTGGATAAGAGTTGGGCAAAATCTTCCTGCAAAAACTTTCTTCCATCATGCATCACATCGAAACGTTTGGTAATATATGCTGGCTGACTGTCTTTAAAATAAATCAAGGCATTTGCTGCTGTACTAATATTGAAAATCTGCTCAGCAATTTGCATCGTTAAATGTTCATTCTCCGGTGCTGACTCTAATTCATTTAATTGTCTGGCAACAGGAATAGGTTTTAAAATGTATGCTCCGCCTTTTTCACATAATTCAAGTTGATTATTATTAAATTTCAAAGAATATTTCAGTTGCACTCCTGATATAGAAAGTTTTTTTGAATGCTCTTGAAATACTTGTAAAGTCTCTTCTTTAGGGGCATCAAAATTAAGAACCGAGGATACTTTCTGCTTATTGAAAAGTTTTTTTCTACAAGACAAACAGTAATCCTGTTTTGATGCTATATAACATCCATTACATTTCATTCTTCTAACTTTTTAATTGTAATTGCACCAATAGTATCTTCTCCGGAGGAAAGTAATAATCTTCCAAAATCGTCATTCTCATCAATTTTCAATAATCTACATTGAATCTCTTTATTTACCCCCTCAGATAAGAGTCCGCAAAAGAATGGAAAGAGCACATCCGATGTATATGTTACACTGGTTTTTGGAAGTGTTAGACTTACAGGTGGGTTGTTTGCGTTATCGAGGTAGCTTTTATTATATGTAAAACTATATACCCCCGAAATATTTTTTTCTAAAATACCTGCTTGTACTCCATTACAATAAACCACTCCTTTCATTATTCAACTGATTTGATTTGAATTTTTATTTCTAAACCAAGCACATTTAAAACCTTCTTTAGTACTTCGATAGTTGGATTTCCTTTATTATTTTCAATCGCATAAATGGTCTTGATGGTTACATTCGCCATTTCAGCTAAATCCTGTTGGTTCAACGCAAGTTCATGTCTTCTTTCATGAACTATTTTTCCAATATCGGTTAATTTAATCGGCATTAAAATACTTATTTAAATTAAAAATAGTCTTTTATTTAAATAAATCCAATTAATCGGTATTATATTACTTTTTTATGGCTTATTCTTATAGTGGGGAACTGACCTGCAAGCAATCGGCATTTTATTGCCGATTATATATCTAATAAGTAGGTAAATCAAAAAAAGGCTCCATGTGTTTCATGGAGCCTCTTGCTAAATATAGTATAATAGTTAAATTATTGTTCGTTCTCCATTTTTCGTGGAACCCTGCTATTTTTCACTTTACCAGTATCAAAAATGTTGATGAGTGTTTTGTAGGCATCTGTTTCAGCAAGATTTGCTCCAATTGTGATGTCTTCATTATACACAATCAACTCCTGACTTACTGAATTGTTGATGATACTGATATTAGAGGTTAAATTAGACCCCTCATCATTTTGAAATCTTGGAGAATAAACATTACCGTCTACTTCCCCGCCATTTTTAATCAAGACTTTTCCAAGACAATAAATATTGCCGTTGATTTTACCACTTACTATTACTTCTGCAGCAACAATATTACCATTGATTAATGCACGATCATCAATAGTTACCACCTGCTTGCTGTACAACACTCCGTTTAAATGTCCTTCAATTCTTATAGAATTTTTAGAGGAGAAACATCCTTCAATTAAAGTGTCTTCAGGAATGATAATAGGAGCGGTTCTTATTGAATTTGAAGTAGAAGCTTCTAATTCAAGATCGCTTTCGTTATTTGATTTTTTTTTCGAGAATAAACCAGCCGTCATAGGGTAATGAATTTGAAATGTGATATGTTTTTTGTTTAATCTTTTTGCCGCCTTTAAGTAAAGTTATTTCTGCAAATGCCCCTTTTCCGGAATCATTGTTGTTATACACAAAGAGCATACAAAAAAACTTAAAATTCTTTTGATTGAAGAAAATTTCTCTGGAATAATTATCTCCAAATAACTCCACACTTTTTTCTTCAAAATTTTCATTGATATAATGGAATTTAAATTCAGCTTTAAAACTAAGTTTAACCCTTACTTCAACAAACAAAGGTTGTCCATCCCGAACTGTCTTAGATTCAACCATACTGCGAATATAGATTCTACCTAGTGAAATTCCATCAATACCAGTAACTATAAGTCATAAATTAGGGTAAAAATGCACTATTTTACCATCATTCCGCAAAAAATGTTAATAACTTAGCCAATATTTCTACTTAATAGAAACAAAAACCCATCCTTTGAGTGGAAATATAGTTTACTTTTAAATCAATACTAAATTAACTATTAGAGATGAAGCTATATTTCAAAAGTAATATTAAAATAATTGTTTATTTATTTTCAATACTATGCTGGGGAAATTCACTGGTAAATGCTCAAGCCCCCTATTCCTTTAACTTTCAAGGTATTGCGTTAGATAGTGCCGGATTTATCGTTGCCAATAAACCACTTGGAATTAGATTCAGTATTTCCTCTGATAGCCTTGGAGCAATTACCATGTACCAGGAAATAATTAATACCAACACAGATCGTTTTGGACAATTTAGCGCAGCCATAGGATCCGGTATAATTGTATCGGGTAAATTAGAAAAAATTATATGGTCGTCGGGTAAAGCTTATTTGAAAACGGAATTAGATATCAACAAAACCGGGAAGTATAAAAGCACGGGAATTGCTAAACTACTTTCTGTTCCATACGCATTTTATGCAAATAAAGCTGCTGAAGCAAGTTTCGTTGAATTAATGGATGTGCAAAACAACCTGAAAATAGGCGCAAATTCACTCTCAAAAAATAAAACCGGATCAAATAATATTGCTATTGGCAGAAATGCGCTTTATACATTGGATTCCAACTCCAATAATATTGCCATAGGATCCAATGCACTGCAAAAAAGCATTAATAAAGGAGAAGCCAACCTGGCCATCGGACAACAATCTCTGCTGAATAATACGATTGGTGAAGGAAATATAGCCATCGGTAATTTGGCAATGGTAAATAATGTATCGGGGGGTGGAAATATTGGAATTGGATATTATGCATTAACTGCCGGCACCACAGGAATTGGGAACGTTGCAATGGGTAGATATGCTTTAACTAAAAATACAATTGGTTCTTTAAATACCGCTATAGGAGAAGAAGCCATTGCCAATAATACCACGGGCAATGAAAACACAGCACTTGGCCGTTTCTCTTTGTGGAATAGTACAACAGGAACGCATAATCTTGCATTAGGTTCCCATGCTTTGCTGAATTTAAAAAGCGGAACAGGCAATACCGTAATCGGAACCAGCGCAGGCAGAGGCATTATTAATGGAAGTAGAAATGTAGTCATCGGATTTACTGCTGCTTATGATTCATCTAAATACAAAGAAATAAATGACAAATTAATCATCGGTAATTCCAGCAATGCCGAGCCTTTGATATACGGTGAATTTGACCATAAAAAAGTGAATATTAACGGCGACTTGTATGTTAATAATAAAAAGATCATCCACTACGACTCCATCATTTTAGCATTATCGATGCGAATAGATAGTTTAACAAGCTCGCTATCCCCTGTTCAATTAAATAAAAACTTACTGGCATATTATCCCTTAAATGGAAACGTTGGAGATAGCAGCGGAAACAATTTTCATGGCACGAGTTTTCAATTAAGTTATACAAATGACCGACTGTTAAATTCTAATCATGCGGTATCATTTAATGGTACAGATGGATATATTGGGTTACCGCTGATTACCGGTATGAACAATAAATCACAACTATCTATTAATTTTTTACTCAATAGTGAGTTTGTTTTTCCTAAAGCAAATGCTAGCGTCATTACATTGTTTTACAACGGTAATACACAAATTTCATTATCTGCAGACACCAAGAAACTGGGCGTTACCATTAACAATGTTAATCATCTGAGTACAACGACTATACCGGTAAGCAAATGGTCACAAATCTCTATATTATACAATGGTAACAATACTATTAAAAAGAATAGACTGGCACTGTATATTGATGGAGAATTAAAAGAATATTTTGGCAATGATTTAACTCCGGATAATACTGGTAATTCTACTATTACCAGTATGAATGCAATTGGTGCATATACAGGTAAATATTACTTTAAAGGCTTAATAGACGAGGTTAGAATTTATGACAGATTGCTGCAATTAAGTGAGATTAGTTTCTTAATGAATCATTGATTGAATGATAGGCAGATGGATTTTTTACAAATTCATCCTTGCACTCTTTAGAACAAAATCCATACACTTTATCCTTGTAATGTAAGGTATCGCTTACACCTGCACTGGTGGGCATTCCGCAAACCAAATCTTTTTTAGCATCAAATACTACTTGCTTAAATTGATCGGTTGCTGTGTTTGCTGTGGAACTATCCATCGAAGAAATGGTAGAGGCTTGCTCTTTTTTATCTACAG
>JBIIAP010000163.1:0-6228 GCA_044239855.1 Sediminibacterium sp.
AATAATTTCTCTGTAAACAGAACGAGTAATGGTTCGGTCATGTTGGGTAACAATTTATCCATCAATGGTATTTTAAATATTGCATCAGGCTCGTCTTTATATGTAAATGGAAATACATTAACACTGGCCGGTACCTATACGGGCACCGGAACACTGGCCGGTAGTGCAACCTCCAACTTAATTATTACCGGAACAGGGGCATTAGGTACCCTGTATTTTAATCAATCCAAGCCAGACAGCACTAATATTTTTAGAAACTTTACATTAAATAGAACCACATCCGGTACTGCACAAATAGGCAACAAGCTGGTGTTGTTAGGTACTTTTACGCCAACTGACGGCGTTGTAAATACCAATGATAGTCTCGTTTTAAGAAGTACTGTAACAGAAGATGCGCGTATATCCAGTGGTAGTGCGTCTGGTGGATATATAGTTGGCAGGGTTGCGGTAGAACGCTTTCTTGCCGCTAGCCCACAGTGGCGAATGGTGGGTTTTCCATTTAGAGACACAACCAAAATTAGAGCTGCTATATTGAGTAGTTTTTTTTCGGCTAATAGTTATATCGCTTACTCTTATGAAGAATCAGCCGACAATGGAGTATATGGAAATACTGGACTTAGTAATGTAGGTTGGGTAATTTTAGATGCTGCAAAAACTACTACATCCAATAAAGGCCTTATTATTACTGGCGGCACTAACAACACCATTCAAATATTGGGCCCACTTAATACAGGAAATAAAACCGTTAAATTAAGTTATACAAGCAGCAAAATTAATAATGGTTGGAACATGATTGCCAACCCATTTCCTAGTAACATAGACTGGGATATTGTAATGGCCAGTAATGTTTCTGCTAAAATTAATAGAGCAGTATATCGATGGGATCCGGTTTCTTTAGGGTATGCGGCCTATGTAAATGGCTTCTCTACCGGCAACCAATCTAAAGTTATTGAAAATGGTGCTGCTGTTTTTGTAAAGTCTACAGGAGATACTACGCTGCTTTTTACAGAAGCTTGTAAAACCAGTAGTGCCCCTGCTGCTCGTTTGTTTTCCATTCCATCATCGGGTACCCATCATGCAGATGTTAAACAGTTGCAATTAAATAATACCCATCAAAGTATCATTAAACTGAATTTAAAAAAGTTGGGTGATGTTGCTGCTGATGAAGCCATAGTTCGTTGGGGTAATGCAGTTGATGTAACCAATGAATTTGATGATCAATATGATGCATTAGACTTAGGTAGAAGCGCTGGCCCCGATTTGGCCATCATAGATGCAAAGCAAACAGCGTATGCAATATTTCATGGAACTGAATTGAAGACAGCATTAGATGAAAACAGGTCTGTTCAATTACAAACTTCCGGATTACTTGAAGGCCAAACGTATCAAATGAACATGGAAGTAATTTCCGAATTGGCCAATAACAACAAAGCATATTTGTTGGATAAGTACAAGCGTGAATACACTGCAATAGAAAAGGCTAACACCTACTCTTTTTCGGTAAACACAGATAGCCTAGCTAAAAGTGAACATCGTTTAATGCTTGTTTTTAATAAGAAAGAAGGCGCTGCCATGGAAGCGAACACTGGTAATATCGGGATGCGTTTGATTCAAAATCCTATACAGGGTACTGCTATTCAGTTGCTTTCTTTAGCTAATTATGATAAAATAGATTGGCAATTAATGGACAATGCCGGTAGACTGGTTCATGCCGGGAATTTAAACAATGTACTAAGCAATCAAACTTACCAAATAACAACCAACGCATTGGCTTCCGGGTTTTATGTGCTTCAAATTAAGGGCGATGGTAAATTGTTGCCAACATTGAAAATCGTTAAATAAAGTTACTTACCTTGTATATTATAAATAATTAAAGACATGTTTTCGGTAAATATCAACAAACACATCCAAATAAGCTGCCTAATTGCCTGTATGGTTTTGTTGGCTAATACTGCATTTGCTGGACCTCCAATACCCCCCGACCCTGGTGTACCTGTAGATGGTGGATTAAGTATATTAATAGCAGCTGGAGTAGGATATGGCGTTAATAAGTTAAGAAAGAATTCCCAGAAAAAATCCGCTAAAGATGAAGAAGTTAGTTAATAACCTTCGTCTTTTTTATAGTCAACTTCCGACTCAAATTGCTAAATTTTTACAAAATGCTTTGCTGATATTTATTATATGGAAAAGCATTTACCTGATCGTTTTACTTCCCAACAGAACAATAGATGATCCGTTAACCAGTATGGTGGGTACTCAATCTGTTTGGTTGTTGAATACAATTTATTCAACTAATTCATATACTTCAAAAGACATTATTGCTACTATTTCCTTTGAAGGGGTTACCCAAAGCAATCCTGTTGCTAATATTTATAAAAATGGTACATCCTTAATGAAGATTGCAGATGGATGCAATGGACTTGAATTATTTGTATTGTATATTGGATTTATTATAGCCATGCCAGCTATGCTGAAACGAAAACTAGCCTATATCATCTTTGGGGTTTTTATAATTCATTTAGTTAACCTCCTGAGATGCGCAGGTTTAAGTGTATTGATAGAACATTTGCAGCCCTATTTTGATATTGCGCATCACTACATATTTAAGATGGTTATTTATGGTATTATATTTCTTTTATGGATACAGTTTTCTAATCGATTAACATTATTTAATAAGGCAGATGCTATTGTATAAAACAGATCGATACAGGTGGATAGCTGGACTAATAATTATTGTAGTACTCTATAGTTTGTACTATTTATATTTTGCAGACAGGCAGTATACTTATTTAATTCCACGTAAAATTCGCCATATTATAAAGTTCGGAACAACCATTGCCGTTTATATTACCGGCACTTATCATTTAGGAAAGTTGCGAGATAAGTGGATGGGGCAATTGTGGCATATTATACATATCAGTTTATTGTTTTCAATAACTGCTATTGGTTTGTATGATTGGACATTTGGAATGGTGCGCTACAGTATCAAAGAAATTGCCGCGTCTATGCAAGAGTTTTTAATTTCACCTGTACTATATGTTGCTATGGGAATTTTAAATAATAAATTAAAACACTAGCTCTTTAAAATTTTATGATCAGTTACTGTAAGTGGTAGTAATGATTAAGAACTAGCATCCAAAACAATTCCTCCTGTATGTGTTAAAAAAAGAGCCCAGTCTAGAAAGACCGGGCGAACATTAAAATACATCCATGAATACAAGGATAGCGTTTAGCCTAGCAATATTTTATTTAATAATATATTAAGCATTCAGCAGCACAATCTAATAACATGAATTACGCCTTCAGCTTATAAAAAGCTAACAAACACAAAAGCGACATGATTACAATCGACTGGATGAGCAGCATTTTAGTATTATTTTTTGGCATAAACAGTATTGGTATATAAACAGTTAAACAAATTACTATATAATTAGCTTTAGCTGAATATTTAAACGGATATTATTAGATTTTATTTTAAAGTAAAAATCAATAAATTAAAGCTCAATAACAAATAATCGAAGTAACTTTTGAATAATTGACGTTAATATTTATGATACATTAATAATTAATCTATTATAAATTTAATAAAATATAATATAATAAAATAATGGACAATATATTAATTAGTACAAGGTAAAAATGGACAAAGAAGTCGTACTAATTAATAGCATCAATAATGTCGGAAGGGTTTCCTCCATGAAATTTCTTAAACGGCTTGTATAAATGTTGTCTGGATGAGAATCCAACCACCTTCGCTAAAGCATCGATGGTGTAGTTTTTATATTGCTCATTATGAACAATGTCTAAAAAATAAGCAACCCTGTTCTTATTTACCAGGTCATTAAATGACATTGAATAATTATTATATACAAAACGATACAAATCATTGCCATTGATACCCATTTTTTTAGCCAGATTTTCTATGGAGGCATCACTATCAGTAAAGTAGAGATTGGTAAAGAACTCCTTGATAAAATCGTCGGTACTAATTAAATAAGTGCTTTCCTGATTGAATTTTTCTCCAAAGGCAATTTTAAGCGCAGACCTATTTAAAAATCCGGGTCTATAAAATACCAACAATAACAAATTATAATTAATAAAAAGGCTAATAATATGCGCTAATATTGTTTTTTCTTTATATATAGGAACGTACGTATTTAAAATGAGGCTTAGTATTACAATGGCAATGGTAACAGAACTCCAAATCTTAATTTTATCGAAGTATATATTCTTTTGTTTAATTCTATAATTAATAAAATACCAGACATACAACATTATACCAAAGAAGCTTACATGTAGCAACATTCGGCAAATAAATATATACACAGGAAATTTAAATCCCTTAAAATTTAATTTCCTGATTTCATCAAAAGACAAATTAAAAACGTTGTAACCATTTATGTGAATGATATGATAAAAAAGCAGCAAAATAAAGCTTATAATAAACACACTGTATACATGTATCAACCATTTTAAATTAGCGATATAAAGCGAAAAAAAGATATAAAGTAAGGTTATGGAGATGAGCGATTTTAAAGACATTTGAAAAAGCAAAACTAAAACACTGTCCGTAGAATTAAATATAGATAATAAACCAACCGAGAGCACTAATGCTAAAAAGTAAAACTTTAGCAGTAAGGGCCTTTTAAATTTAATCAGCAAATCTGCCAATACGATGATAGAAAAAACTGTGAGTGAAAAATATAAGTTGGTTATTAGAGACATGGTGCCTGCTATTCATGGATTTTAATACCATAAATATAATCCTTTTATTTAATTAAATAGTTTAAAAAAATTCACTCAAACCAATATCAATTATTATCTTCATTTATTAAAATCCACACTAATTGATGAAGAAAAGTTCCAGAAATGTTTTACCGCTTATCGCATTGATGTTTTTGCTGTATGCATGCGAAGAGAAAGTGCCTGAAGAAAACCCGATTAATAAAGTATTAAAAATTAAAGAACTGTCGGATTTAGCAACGGTAGAATATACCGTTACTAAAATAATTAAAGCAACCGATGATTCTACCTGGTATAAATTAGGTGACCGAAAAATGCTCATGTCGTGCGATGCAAAAATTAAAGCAGGGGTTTCCTTATCTGAAATTACGGATAAAGATATAGTTGTTAACGGAACAGCTGTATCACTTCAATTACCGGCTGCCAAAATATTATACATAAACATACCGCCTGAATCTGTGGTAGAACAGTATGCAGAAATTGATTTATTGAGAGCCGAATTTTCTATAGCAGAAAAAAATGCTTTTTTGCAAGTGGCAGAAAAGGATGTGAACAATACTGTAAATGAACTGGACATTTTAGCTAGCGCAGAAAAAAACACCCAAACTATTATCGAATCATGGCTATCTATAGCCGGATTTAAAAACATAGCCATTAGCTTCAAAAAATAAACAGCATTCAAATGTTTCTGAAAAAAATTATAAAAATTGTTATTCCGGTAATTATATTGGCAGCAATAACTTATGCTATATTAATTTATACCGACCTATTTCCCTCTCCATTAGCTTTCATTAAACCGCATAAGCCAAAAGTAGAAATAAGTGCAACCATATTAAAAGAGGTTAAAAATATGAGTCAGCTGCTAACCGTTTGTCATTATGATGAAATTACCGTTGATTCGATCGAAGCTAAAAGCGGCTCACTGTTAAAGATATTTACTGTACAGCGCAAACTGGTATTAATTGTAAAAGGAAAAACCTATGCAGGTTTTGATTTATCACAAATAAATGAACAATCATTAACAGCTAAGGACTCTTCTGTTCAATTAACCATCAGTAAACCTAAAATTATTGATGTTATTGTAAATCCTTCAACGGTAGAAACATTTATTGAAAAAGGAACCTGGAGCGTTTATGCAAGAACCGCATTGTTGCAAGAAGCGCAAACTACCTTAACAAATAGGGCGATCTCTTCCGGAATTCTTGCAAGAAGTGAAAAAGAAGGCGTAAAAGTATTTACCCAATTTTTTAAAAGTCTTGGTTTTAAAAAGGTAACAGTATTAGTGCAATAAAATAGTTACTGCACTGATAATTTATTTAATTGCTCCTGTACAATATGAACTGATTAAACCACTTGCGTATCTAATTTCATTAATTTAGGTTCAATAGTTATTTTTATGAATTCCTCTTCCTTGTCTCTGCTTTCTTTTGATAATAGCTTCAACATAATTTCCATGGCGCTTTTTCCTTGATTATAAGAAAACTG
>JBIIAP010000164.1:0-6216 GCA_044239855.1 Sediminibacterium sp.
TCATTTTTAAGCGTTGTGCAATTAGACCGCCCACTTTTTTTCCAATATCTGTGCTGATAATACAGGAATTATGGAAATGAAGCCCTCCATAAAAACGGGCCCAATTGTTTTCTTCAGCTGCGTGCCTGAATGATTTAAATGAACGGCTTTTAATTCCAAATTCCAGTTCTGAGGAATCGGTGTATTGAAAATTATCACCAAACACACTAGTGAGTGCTTCTGCAGCCGATGAAGAAATAGTTGAATGTCCGCATGTATATTCCGGGAATGCAGGAGTTTGTAAATAAGGTCTCCAGTTTGCATCGATATATTTATTGATTACTGATTCCGGACGAACGGTATTGTATTTATATTTTACATACCAACATTCTATAAATGCATCGAATAAAGCAATGGCTGTTTTGGCAGTAGCATATACAGTGGTTGCATAATCTGCATTTGCTTTTTTAGCTGCAATCCCTACTACGCTCATCCAATGACCGGGAGGAGAGAATTTTTTACTCCCAAACATTACATGCCCAGTAACATTCATTTTAAAGGGGTTATCGTCCCAAAATTCAGCCATATGTTTTTGTTCGGGGGTTAAACTATCAATGGCATTTTTGATGGCTATTACTTCACTGTAATACTTGCTGGATTGGTCATTTATGTTAAAAGCAGGAGGAGGTGCGGGTTGAAAAATACCGGCACTATCTATCACCATCGGCCTGATTTCCATCCAATGAGGCTCTGCAGCAGAAGCATACATTGGAGGAGTAGGCACCCATCTACCCGGAATATCTTTCACCGTATATTTTTCTGCACCTCTGGTTTGCAAATAATTGTCTTTTTTACTCCACCTAATAATTTCCCGGCTAATGCTGTCTGCGAAAAAGCGGGAAGCTTTTTCCATCTTACTGCTCATGCCTTTATCCTTTGCTAAATTGATGATGCTATCTCTATAAACATTCATACTACCTTCCGGAAAAGTAACCGCTTCTCCAACTTTAATATAGGCCAAAAGTGTTGCCAGCTCTACATCTACATCGGGTGTTAATACAGGTGTATGTACTGTTCCTAAACCGTTTAATTGATTGCCGAGCGATTGATATTGTTGAGGATATGCCGCTGCAATTACTTCGTAAGCTGCAATAGCTGCATATACGTAATTACGGGATGCAATCATTGGAGGAAAATTATTGCCCATTACCACTGTATTTAGCTCATGTACCGTATTGCTGAATATAGCAGGGTTATGCAAGAACGTTTTGTATTCATTATTTTGCTTACAAGCAAATAAAATGATGGCCATTAATAGGCAACCGATTAGCTTCTTCATTTGATTGATTGTTTACATACACAAAGGCAAATGCACAGCAATTGCCATGGTAGTATCTTAAAATAAAATATTTAATTGCTTACTGAACTGGTTTAAACCTTTGGAGGATGTTCGAGTAATTTGGTAAAGTCATCACCCAACGAGCTACGTACCAAGGGTCGTTGTATTTTCACAGATTGGCCACCACTAAACTGCCAGGAAAAGAAGTGCGCTTCTGTAAAATCCTGAACGGAAAACTTGGTAGTATGTGGGTGAGCATGGTTGTTTTTCTTCGTATTTGAATTGGCAACGAAATCATTGGCAAGTCGAAAGAAATCATCTCGTGCGCTCCTAATACCTGCTTTAGCTGCATTGGGCACACATAGTAATTCAAGAGAATCTTTGTAAAAACGACGTTTTACATATGAATAGGATACTCCATTGATTTCAATAGTACCATTTACCCTTTCATATTTTTCGGTGTTACTTCCATAAGGTAAACTTGCAGGCACTTTTAAGTGTAACAGTGTAGATTCATCGTATAAGTCCTGATCCAATTCTGCTATAAGATTATTTTCTGCTTCCATTTCCAAATAATTGGTAAGCATTCGGTATCCGCCCGAGTTAAAGAGCAGAATCGCAAGCATTAATATGGCCAAAGTGTTTTTCACCTAAATCGAAAATAATAAATATTATTAGACTAGAAAAGTTTTCATGTGGGTTCTCCAGTATGAAATAGCAAGTATTTTCAACAAAACCTGAATTATTGCAATAGAACACTCTTTTCCATCAATTGAAGCGGCTGCTGATGAGGCAGTAATAGGTAAGTTATACGGTGGAATATATGTTAAGCAGCCATTAAAAAAGTAAAGATCAAAGGAAAAAATCGGAACTTTGTTAATGAAACCCATTATTAAATAATTAGAATTTCAAATAGTCATAATGAAAAAAATTTATTTAGCATCAGCACTACTTATTGTAATTTCAGGCGTTTACTTATTACCCAATGAAAAGAAAGTTACACAATACGCAGTAGCAAATTGTGCCATGGATGCAGTGCTTAGGAATATTGACTCTCCTACTAATTGGACTAAATGGTGGCCGGGGAAACAAGTAAATGATAGCACTTACACTTTGTTAGCTCAACATATTATTGTTAGAGATATTTTAGTTAACGGATTCAATGCGACAGTTGAAAACAGTAAAACCAATACTACTTTAAACTTTCAATATATTCCTATAACCACCATAAAATCGAAGTTTGAGTTGACCAGTATTTATCATTTTTCGTCAAATCCATTCAGAAAAATGTATGAATATATTTTCTATCTAAAAGAAAAAAATGAGCACAAATACTTTTTAGCAGCAATAGAAAATTATTTTAATTCTATAGAAAAGGTATACGGATTTAATATTACAGAAGATAGAGTAAAGCATGCATTTCTAATGACAGCAAAAAAAACAACTGCAACTTATCCAACATTGGAAGAGGTATATGCCTTAATTGGTGAGCTTAAGCAATACATTAAAAGCAAAAATGGTATTGAAACAGATTTTCCAATATTTAATGTAGTTCCCTTAAACGCTAATCAATTTGAATATATGGTTGCCATTCCAATTAAAGCGGAAATCCCAGCAAACAATCAATTCATTGTAAAAAGAATGATCCTGGGAAATATAGTTGTTGCAGAAGTAAAAGGAGGTAATGCTAGTATTGAATTGTGCAAAATCGAATTAGAAAATTATTTACGCGACCATAGAAAAATATCGCCGGCCATGCCATTCCAAAAACTTATTACCAATAGATTAGAAATTAAAGATACTACCAAGTGGGTAACAACCTGGAATTATCCAATATTTTAATCTTTATTTGGTTTGCATAAGCATAGCACTTTCGTTATTTCTAATAATCAAATATGAATGAGTATTGCCTAATTTGATAGGCAATACTTTATTCACCTGTCCTTTGATGGGCAAATTTGCGAAAGCCTGAAAACTTAACAGATGCTGATGTTGAAATTGTATAAAAGTGCCAAAATTAGCATCTTGTTTGCCTAGTTCAACATTATAGTTATCATAATTACCCATTAATAGAATTTGAGGCGAATTAGGTAATGCTACAGCTGCTTTAAAGGTAGAGAATTGTGCTTCGTTCGGAAGAGGCAGCATATTGAAATTTAATTTTCCATCATTGATTAAGACCACATTCTCCAAACAGGCTGCTGATAACTTTAATGCATTATTGAGTTTAGTTTTTCCAAACAAATCCTGCAATGAAGCTTTTGCAAAATCTTCCGCATACAAATATTTTTTCTTCAATAATGGCAGTTGTTTTTCTAATTGAACTTTACTTGAAAACGGCGTTTCGATGCCGTCAAGATAATAAGTCATGATTTGTTCTATTATACCGTTGTCATCAAAATCATTGATGTATAAATTTACCGGTTTATCTATACTTGCTTTTAACCGTGTATTCAATCCTACATTACCCGCAATGATATCTAAATCACCATCCTTATCTAAATCAATGCTATAAGCAAACTGCCACCACCCATGTAATTGAGTAATGTCTTTTGGCTTAAATTTATTTCCTTCTTTAATAAACAGTTTGATCCCACCCCATTGATACGTTAACAATAAATCGTTTTGATGATCCTTGTTAAAATCGACCCATTTTGCAGAAGTTACCATTCCCGGATGTTCTAATGCAGGACTGTAATTTGCAGTAACATCATTAAAGTGTCCGGTTCCGTCATTTTGCAGTAAATAGGATCTTGGTGTAATTCCATATTGCCAGGGCACTGTTCGTCCTGCTATAAATAAATCCGGAAATCCATCTCCGTTAAAATCTTCAGCAACTACCTGACTTTGCGTAATATAAATATCAGTGAACGCATCTTTTAATCTGGTTAAATTTCCTTTTCCATCGTTTAAATATAAAAGTGGCAGTAGGTGTTCATCGGCGCCATAATATTCATTACCGCCGGTGGCAATTACCAAATCCAGATGTGAATCCTGATTAACATCTACCCATTGAGCATCTACGTGTTCCCACATTGAGTCTACTTGCATTGCAGGCTGTGGCATTGCTACAAAGCGATTGTTTTTTTGTTGAATATATACCACCGGATGATTACCCTTTGAAGATCCAATAAAAATATCCTCTAATCCATCATGATTAATATCCGCAATTGCAGTTGCAGGTCCTTCACTTGCAGTCATATGAGGTATCAAAGGTTCGCGATCAAATTCATTAAATGGATTTTCTTTATGCACATAATTTATTCCTGAAACACTGGTCACATCTTTCCAATCAGGCAAATTTGTTGGTGCTTTATTAATTTGTTTTTTTAGTAGATCATAATTAATATAGGGCAGATTAGACGTATAAAGAATAGATTGAAGGGAATTTATTTTTAAATTGATTTTTTGAAATTGATTATTAGGCCAAATCAAATAAGTAGAATCAACTTTAATATTTTGTAGCCCAATTAACATAGGCTCATTCATGCTGGACAGAAAACCATGTACCGGATTTTTTTCGTACAAATAGGTTTTATCACCAGAAAATAAAACCGCTTTGGCACCAATGGCATTTGTATTTTTAGGAAATCCTATAGGATTAATTTTAACAAACGCTGCAGTGGTGTTGGTTTGGTTGCTGTTGGTTTGGTTGGTGTTATTCTGATAGATCAATGCCTGATCATTAATATTGTTCACCACAATATCTAAATCTCCATCATTGTCTAAATCGGCATAAGCTGCGCCATTGGAGAAGGTCAGAGGATTATTAGCAATACTGTCTGTGAAATTAGTAAATTGTGCATTCCCTTTATTTAGGAAAAAATGGTTGGGAATCTTTATTTCAGGAAATTTTTTAATTAATGTGAGGTCTTTATCCTGAATAGAATTGCTTGATAATTTTTGCTGTATTTCTCCGCCCGAAACAAAGTTGATATAATCAATATCGTTCATTCTTTTAGGGATACCATTAGAAACAAAAAGATCTTTATTCCCATCATTATTAAAATCCATCCATAATGCAGCCCAGCTCCAGTCGGTTGAATGAACACCTGCATATTGAGCAACTTCACTAAACGTTCCATTCTTATTGTTTAACTGGAGGTTATTTCTGGCATACTGATAGGAGTATCCATACATTAATTTGTGTTGAAAAATAGTATAGTCATCTTCCGAGAGAGAACGTTTCAGCATATAGGATTCATACGGAAGCATATCCATAGAAATAATATCCGGGTAGGCGTCGTTATTAATATCAGCGGCATCAACCCCCATTGTAAACTGGCTGGTATGCATCAGTTGATTGGTACTCTCGTCTTTGAATCTTCCATTTTTTTGATTGATGTATAAATAATCATTTTCATGAAAGTCGTTCCCAACGTATATATCCGGCCAACCATCCATATTAATATCGGATACAACCACACCTAAGCCATATCCAATTTTACTTGAATGAATGCCTGACAATTTAGTAACATCTCTAAAATGGTTATTTTCATTAAGATACAAGCGATGGCCTGCCAAAGAATCATAGGTATTTTCAAATAAAGAGCGTGGGGCATAATTCCCATCATGATTAACGGAATGGTTTAATAAAAACATATCTACATCACCATCTAAATCAACATCTGTAAAAGCAGCTTGTGTACTGAAGCCAGAAAAATCGATCCCATATAATTCGGCTTCTTCTTTAAACTGCGGGATACCGTTTACATTCAAACCCTGGTTAACTAATAATTGATTTTTCCCTTTAAGTATTTTATAGTTTCCTACTCTGCATATATATACATCTAACAGCCCATCATTATTGATGTCAATCACAGAAACACCGGTACTCCATGCGGTTGTATCATTATATAAGTTTGCAAGATTAGTTACGTCTTCAAAATGCATTTTAC
>JBIIAP010000165.1:0-6183 GCA_044239855.1 Sediminibacterium sp.
CCATCTGCAGACGACACAACCAGTTTTAAAATGGCCAGCGGTGCATTATTAACGGCTATTAATAAAACATTGTTTGCAGTTAGTGGCGATGATTTAAGACCTGCCATGACCGGTGTATTTTTTGAATTGAATAAGGATTATGTTCAATTTGTTGCAACCGATGCCCACCGTTTGGTGCGTTATAAGCGCGTAGATACACATGCAACAAAAGCCGATTCATTTATTGTGCCAAAAAAGCCACTGAATTTATTGAAAAATGCATTGCCAGATAATGAGGATGAATTAACCATTAGCTACAACAGCAATCATTTGTTTGTAAAACATGGTTCTACTCACATGATTTGTAGATTAATTGACGCGCGTTTCCCGGATTATAAAGTAGTTATTCCTACAGACAATCCGTACAGCTTAATCGTAAATAAAATTGATTTTCAAAATGCATTGCGTCGAGTAAATGTATTTAGTAATAAGAGTACCAACCAGGTTGCCTTGAGTATTTCTGGCAGCGAATTACAGATGGCAGCGCAGGATGTGGATTTTAGTTTTGAAGGTAATGAGCGTATGTCTTGCCAGTATGACGGGGAAGACTTGCAAATTGCTTTTAATGCGCGTTTTTTAATTGAAATGCTGAATGCCGCAGATACCGAAGATGTAAAAGTAGAATTGTCTACCTCTACAAAAGCGGGCTTGGTTAAACCAACAGAACAAGGCGAAGGAGAGGACTTGTTGATGCTGGTTATGCCATTAATGCTCAATAGTTAATTTCTAATAAAACACATATAAAAAGCAGCCATTGGCTGCTTTTTTAATATAGACAAACCACCATAATAAAACAGTTTAATAGCTTTAAGATTATGTTTAATCCATATCAGAAATACATTTTAATTATAGTATGCACTATAAGTACTTTTTGGTTGATTTCATGCGGAAACTCCAAAAGAGATAAAGCCTTTAATGAACTAAAAAATGCAGGAAGTAGTGTACCAAGAGATCTAAATGGCATTAAAGGAGTATCAATTGGAAATCAGGTGTGGTCTGCACAGAATTTATCAGTGAGTACATTTAAAAATGGTGAAATTATTTATCATGCCCAAACAGAAGAACAATGGGAAACAGCAGGATCAGAAGGAGTGGCAGCATGGTGTTATTATAATAACGATTCTGCTAATGGAGCAAAATATGGCAAATTATATAACTGGTATGCAGTGAATGATTCCAGGGGGTTGGCTCCCGAAGGTTGGCATATTCCATCTTCCGAAGAGTGGACTGATTTATCTGACTATTTAGGTGGGGATGATGTTGCCGGTTTAAAGCTTAAATCAGATACTGGCTGGGCAGATAAGGGTAACGGAAACAATATTGCTGGATTTTCGGCAATGCCTGGAGGTTATCGATATTTTGGCGGATTGTTTTTTAATGCCGGATTAGATGGTGGCTGGTGGACATCAACCGAGAGCGGAGAAGGTTTTGCTATGTTAAGATATTTATATTCGGTGCATACCAATATTTTTACCAATCGCCTTAATAGTAAACTGGGCATGTCTGTTAGATGTGTACAAGACTAAATACCGGATAAAATTATTATGAGAAAATATATATTTTTTTACTGTGTTTTGGTAGGGATTAATGTAACAGCACAGTCGAATCAAATTACAAAAAAGTTAGCTCAACCATCGGCAGTTCAGTATAAATGGCATGAACAAGAGCGTATTATGTTTATACATTTTGGGGTGGCAACCTGGTTGGGTCAGGAATATGACGACTATGGCAAGTTTGATTTGTCTAGAATCAATCCTACACAATTAAATACCGATGAGTGGTGTGAAGTAGCCAAATCGTGGGGGGCAAAAGGTATAATATTTGTTGCCAAGCATGTAGGTGGATTTTGTTGGTGGCCAACAAAAACAACGGAGTATAGCGTTAGAAATATTCCCTGGAAAAATGGCAATGGAGATTTATTAAGAGATATCGCTGCTTCATGTAAAAAAGCGGGTCTTAATTTGGGCGTATACATATATCCCGGAGATGTTTCATTTGGAGCTGGAATTGGGAGTGGTGGAAAAACAACCGACCCTAATTTACAAGAAGCATATAATAAAGTATTCAGACAACAACTAACAGAAGTGTTGGCTAATTATGGTAATATGTTAGAGGTTTGGTTTGATGGTAATTGTATTATAGAGGTAAGTGATATTTTAAAAAAGTTCGCTTCCAATTCGGTAATATTTCAGAGTAAGCAAGCAACCATTAGATGGCCGGGAACAGAATCGGGCATGTTAAGCTATCCTGCCTGGAATACGGTATCAGCTGAAAAATTGCATTTAGGATTGGCTACGCAGTATGATGATGACCCTAATGGCGATGCATGGGCTCCCCTTGAATCCAATTTGCCCTTATATAACCACAACTGGTTTTGGAATCCAACCAACGAAAAGAAGCGCAAGTCGTTAGAACATTTAATGGAAGTATATTATAAGTCGGTAGGATACGGTAGTTTAATGTTACTGAATAGTACACCCGATACAACCGGAAAAATACCTGCTGGAGATGCATTGCGATACAAAGAGTTAGGAACAGAAATTAATAGAAGATTTAATCGTGCAATCGATTCTGTAATAAACCGAAAAGGCACATTAGTAGAAATACCATTAAAATCACCAACAGCAATTAATCATATAGTTTGGGGAGAAGCGTATAGATTGGGACATCGAATTAGAAAATATACAATCGAAGGAAAAGAAAATGGTATTTGGAAAACATTGGCTACAGGTTCAAGTGTGGGTAGAAAAAAGATAGAATCTTTTGAAACAACTACAGTTAGTTCGTTGCGATTAACGGTTGCAGCATCAGCAGCAAATCCCATTATTAATAACATAAAATGGTATAATGTAAAAGATTATGTTTTACCAATAGAGCAAAAAATGGCTGAACAATGGACAACCTGTGGGAACTGGGATACCAAAACATTTAAGGCCGGTATAGATACCATAGAAGTAGATTGCAGTTTTTATATTCAGCAACCAGGGCAGTATGAAATAAAATTTGTACAGGATGTAGCAATAACAGGAACTTCAGTGAAAGAAGCTATTTTAACGATTGACAATCAGAATACGATGCAATCTTATTTAACCAGAAAAGGATACGATGTATTTTACATAAATAGAACTTCACAAATCAGCAACAATAGTTCTACTAAAATAAAATTTATCATGCACTCCGATAACGCTTCTTTTCAAAACAGAGGTAGATTTATTATAAGAAAAAGAACGGTATAAAAAGTAAAAAGTTTATGATTTACAAGATTCAACATATTCTGCAGGATATTTATCCGTAAATTGTTTAAACGCTTTAACAAATGCAGGGGTTGATAAAAATTGGAATCGATTACAAAGGCTATCTATGTCAAGTTCTTGATCGCTTTTATTATCAACTAACATCATGACATATTTTATTCTCGCTTTTGTAATCCATGAGTCAAAGTCTGTATTTAAGTCTTCACTTAAGTAATAACTGATATGATAGGTTGGCATACCTAAACTTTTAGACATCATTTGTAAATTAAAATCTCCGCTTAAATAGGGAAAGGAAGCTTCATAATTTTCAATTTTACGACGAAGGACTAAAAGATTTTCAGAAGAAGTTAACGTGTTGGTATTAAAGTTTGAAACAATTTTTGAATTATAGATGGTTTCTGCTTTAAATATATAGTCGAACTGGGGTAATCCGAATAATATATTCGGGAAAAAAAATATGGCCAGGTTTAAAATGATTAATGAAAATATAGAGATAAAGAAAACAACCCAAGGAGTCATGTTAATTGGCGCATTAAAATTCCAATAAAACAATAGTTTAGCCATGTTGTACAACACACTAATATGCATGCTAATGCTAAAAATCAACAAAACTACCAACCATCTTATAATTAATTTATACTGCACTACTCCAATTAGCCCATTTTTCTTATAATGTTTATAAACCATTACAGCGCAAATAAAAACATATACTAAAGCAATGATAGATCTCAATAAATGAACGGTTGTACCGGAAAAAAGAACCGGCTCAAAGTTCAACATTAATGACCTGTCTGAAATAATTTTTTCAGCAAAACCAACTTTAACATCGAAGGGAATCAAATAATAGTTGAAATTATTTATCAAATGTAAAACAGCGGGAATAAAATGCAGCAGATCTATTCTTTTGAGTTTAGGGTTGTCATTCAATAAACTCCTAACATAAAAGAACAACATTGGACCACTCAAAATAAAAAGAGGTGAAAAATGAATAGCGCCAACAGCTACTACATATTTATTGGTAGAATACATGCTTGCATAAACAATCAGATTAAATATATTTATTAATATCAGATAAAAGACTAAGAAAATATTTGCTTTGTTCGTTTGTTTTTTAATATTAACTAACAATAACAGGCATATACAGAAACCAGAAATTGGAACAAAAAATTGCATATTCATAATATGACAGTTAATTTTTAAGCAGAAATAATTGCAACAAACAAATTATGTGAAAAACACATAATCTTATCTTTTGAATATAATATGCAAATGTAAATGGTTAATTTATATTTATTATTAGAACTAATTCTATACAAGCATAAAATTTAATTCAATTTTAATACATAGTCTAAAATTTAAAATATGAATTAACGTCTATTTAATAATGCGTGTTAAAATGTAAATTTTTCTTAGCTTTATTATGTATGAACATAAGTACATATGAAGCAAATCCCGTTACTTGATCATGATAGTTCTACATCATTGCATCAACAAGCTGAATATCAATAAAGAAATCAGATCAGCGATAAAAAATATGCTGAAGGCGATCTTTTTCCACAAGAAATGGAATTGGCTAAAAGATGAGGAATATCTAGCAATACATTTCGATAGGTGATTGTATACTTGGTAAGAGATGGATTACTTGAAAGGAAAAAATACCTGTTATTATAGAAGTAATTTTTTAGTTATAGTGAAGAAATTAAACGACCCATATAAATGAATTCAACAACAAGAATTGGTATTGATGTAGGCGGATCTCATTTTTCAGCCTCTGTAATACAATATCAGGAGCAAATACCAAGCATTCAATCGTCGGTAACCAATGCATTAGACAGCAAACAATCTGCATCCTCTTTTGTAAATACGTTTACAAACTTTATACAGAGCAACATCAATGATCTTGCCGACAATCAGCCTATAGGCATTGCATTTCCCGGCCCATTTAATTATCCGGATGGGATTTGCCAAATTTATGGCGTAGGAGGAAAGTTTAGTAACTTATTTGGACTTAATTTAAAAGCCGCTTTACAAAATCAACTCTCTTCTAAAACGGAAATATATTTTGCCAATGATGCACATTGTTTTGCATTAGGTTGTCATCAACTTCTGCATTTAAAAAAAGAAAGAGCTATTTATATTACGTTAGGTACCGGATTTGGTTCGGCTTTTATGGAAGATGGTCACTTAATTCATGATGATGCCAGAATACCCGAGGGCGGCGCTTTTTATTATCTTCCTTTTAAAACAGGTATTGCTGATGAATATTTTTCAACCAGATGGTTTATTAATGAAGCAAAATCTATTTCAGGTGAAACCTTTCAGTCGGTAAAAGAAATTGTAGTCAATCATCCATCGTTATCTAAAACCTTGTTTGCATTATTCTGCGAAAATTTTGCAGACTTTATGATACCCTGGCTGAAGTTGTTTAACTGTGAAAAACTAATTATAGGCGGAAATATTGCAAAAGCGAATGCTTTATTTAATGATCAGTTAATTCAAATCCTTGCTGATAAAGGACTTCAAACAGAAGTGTTATATATTGATGAGACAGAAAATATGATTATGATGGGTGCTGCTTACATGGCAGACAAAGCATCTTATGTAACCAATTTTCCACCAAAATATTTTCCTACATCCTTTGTTAACGAAAGTTCAGGTGAAGCAAGTCAAACCAATCCACCAATATTGCCTTTAACCATCCAACAATCAGTTCAGCATACCATCTATCCATCTAACCAAATAGATGGAATACATATAGAGGCAGGTTTTATTGCATTGGCAAAACAGTTGTTGGCGTTTAAAACAGTAAAAATAGATGGATTTGGAGGGGTGTTATGGGAGGTTTTTAGAACCAATATGCAACTCGCATTGGATGAATTAGGGATTAAAT
>JBIIAP010000166.1:0-6154 GCA_044239855.1 Sediminibacterium sp.
TTAAATGTAAATATTCCGAAAGGGAGCGAAAAACTTATCAAAGGAATTAAAATTTGCCACCAGGCCTATGCTAAATATGAAGAAAAATTTGATGAACGCAAAGACCCGCATGGCAGAAAATATTTTTGGCTAACCGGTGAGTTTGTCAACTTCGACAAAAGCAAACAAAGTGATGTGTGGGCGCTAAAGAACAATTTTGTGAGTGTGGTACCTGTGCAATTTGATTTAACCAACTATACGTTAAAACAACAATTAGAAAAAAACTGGAAATTATAATGCTCCATAAAGACAATTTAAAATTTGGTTTAATACTCGGCATTATTGCTCCTGTATTTGGTTTAATGTTTTACTATTTCTGGCAATTTCGTTTATTCACCTTGAAAGAATTTTTTCAGGTATTAATTATGCAGAAATCTTTGTTGAGCGGAATTATTAGTATTTCCTTAATTGCCAATGCATTGGTATTTACCTACTACATCAACAAGCATAAAGATCAAACTGCAAAAGGTATTTTTATTGCAACTTGTTTTTATGCATTGATCACCCTGGGTTTTAAGTGGTTCGGATAAATTTTAAACATTGCTTTTATGAAGTACTATATTATAGCAGGAGAAGCAAGTGGCGACTTACATGGGAGCAACCTGATTAAACAATTGCAACTGAAAGACACCAATATTTACATCAGATGTTGGGGAGGCGACTTAATGGAATCTACCGGTGCTACTTTAGTAAAACACTATCGCGACCTAGCTTTTATGGGTTTTGCAGAAGTAATAAAAAACCTCCCGACTATTTTAAGCAACCTAAAATGGTGCAAAAAAGATATACTGGATTTTAAACCGGATGCGCTTATTTTAATTGATTATCCCGGCTTTAACCTACGAATTGCTGAATGGGCCAAACGACAAGGTATTCGGGTAATCTATTATATTTCTCCACAAGTTTGGGCATGGAAAGCCAGCAGAGTTAAAAAAATGAAAACCTGCATCGACCTGATGCTTTGTATAATTCCTTTTGAAAAAGACTATTATAAAAATGAATGGAATTGGGAGGTAGAATATGTAGGACACCCTTTGATTGAAGCCATAGAAAATTCAAAAGTCAAAATTAAAAAGTCAAAAGAAGAAGAAGTTAATTCAACATTCGACATTCAACATTCAAAAGAAGTTGAACAGGTTGATGATGAGTTGCGGAATTACAACATTATTGCATTATTACCGGGTAGCAGAAAGCAGGAGATTGCTACCAAATTGCCTATCATGTTAAGTGTAGCGAAATTTTTTCCGGATTATCAATTTGTAATTGCGAAAGCTCCCGGACAAGAAGATTCTTTTTATGAGCCATTTTTAAACGGCTTAAGCAATGTTGCTGTTGTAAAAAACAGCACCTATGAGTTACTGATGAAAGCCAAAGCTGCATTGGTTACCAGCGGTACGGCCACTTTAGAAACCGCATTGTTTGGTGTTCCGGAAGTGGTTTGTTACAAAGGAAGTGCTATAAGTTATCAGATTGCTAAACGCCTAATAAAAATCAAATTCATCTCCTTGGTGAACCTCATCATGGATAAACTGGTTGTAAAAGAATTAATACAAGATGCATTGACTACCGACAATTTAGTTGGCGCGTTGAAAGAAATTTTATTTGACGAAGCAGTTAAACGGCAGCTTTCTAAAGATTATACAGCACTGCATAACAAGCTTGCTGCAGGTGGGTTTGCTTCTAAGCAAGCTGCCGACAAAATAATTAACTTTCTGGAATCTTAATGAAGCATTGGTTTAATGACCAATCTAAATATGATGACCATAACGGCAACTATGAACATAATAAGTGAAATTCTGTTCATGCCATGCATATACTTCATCCACTGTGTTCTTGGCTCATTAGGATCTCTTTTTTTAATGTAGAGGTACTCGCCTATTTGTTTCCAGATACCCATATTGTAAATTTTAATTAAAGGTAATAACACTATTGCAATAATTTTCACTAAACATTTTAACTACTTATTTGTTCAATATTTAAACCCTCTTTCATGCAAAAATACCTGTTGATAGCTTGCACACTTTTTATTGTTTCACTAAGCTATGCTCAGTTTAATCCTGCAACCATAGATATCATACGTGATCAATATGGCGTGCCGCATATATTTGGAAAAACAGATCCAGAAGTTGCTTATGGATTGGCTTGGGCACATGCAGAAGACGACTTTAAAACCATACAACAATCTTTTTTAGCCGGCAAAGCAATGCTTGCTCAATACCAAGGCAAAAAAGGAGCCAGTATTGATTACATCATTCATTTATTAAGGATTCCTGAACTGGTTAACGAAAAATATGCATCAGATTTAAGTCCTGATTTTAAAAGATTATTAGAAGGGTATTGCGCAGGAATAAACAGCTATGCGGCAAATCACACCAACGAAATATTGGTAAAAAATTTATTTCCGATAACGCCCAAAGACATGGTTCAATATTCTGTTTTACAGCTCTGTGTGCTATCCGGAGCAGACAAAGCTTTATCAGCTATTTTTGGTGGAACAGTTCCATTATTAGAAAACTATAAAACAGCAGGCAGCAATGCATTCGCTTTTAATAGCAGTAAAACAGTGGACGGTCAGGTTTATTTAGACATCAACGCACATCAACCATTAGAAGGGCCTGTAGCGTTTTACGAAGCACATTTATGCAGTGAAGATGGATGGAATATATTGGGAGCTAATTTTCCGGGAGCGCCATCTATTTTACATGGATGTAATGAATATTTAGGTTGGGCACATACTGTAAATGCACCGGATAAACTAGACATCTATCAATTAGAAATTAACCCAACCAATAAATTACAATACAAATTTGATGGGAACTGGGAAACATTAGAAGAAAAAACTGCACCATTAAAAGTAAAAGTTTCCGGTATTAAAATCAATGTAAAGAAGAAGGTTTATTGGAGTAAATATGGACCAACCATCCTTACAGAGCGAGGAGCATTTTCTATTAGAATGCCCGCACAAATGGATATAAGAGGATTAGAACAATGGTACCGATTTAATAAAGCGAAAAATTTTACTGAATTTAAATCTGCCCTGAATATGCTGGCTATACCGGGCTATAACATAGTATATGCAGATAAATTTGATACCATATACTACATCAGCAATGGAAGAATTCCTGTGAGGAATAATCAATTTGATTGGAAGAAAACTTTACCGGGTAATACTTCTGCAACGCTTTGGAATCAACTACACCCTATTGATGCTTTACCTCAAGTACTGCAACCAGCTAGCGGATATGTTTATAACACCAATCACTCCCCTTTTCATGCAACAGCAGGAATAGAAAATGCCATAGTAAAAGATATTACGATGGGTTATGAAACCCTTGAAAATAATCGTAGTAAAAGGTTTGAAGAAATGGTCAGTCCATTGCAAAAAGTTAGTTATGAAGATTTTAAACGGATTAAATTCGATAGGAAATTTCCTGCTCAGTTTGTATTCCCATATAATATAGACAGTCTGTTTTTAATTGATGAACAAGCTAATCCCGACATTGCCGATTTGATTATACAATTAAAACAATGGGATAAAACAGGCAACGCGCAAAGTATTGGAGCCGGCACCTTTTTTATGGTGTATGAAATGGCCAGAAAAAAGAATGCTTTGTTCTATGCGCAAGAAACAATTACAATCAATCAGGCTATAGAAATTTTAAAAGAAGTGAGAGCAAGTATGTTGCAAGATTTTGGCCGAACTAATTTACAATTAGGAGAAATACAAAAGCTAGTTAGAGGAAAAGTCTCGTTGCCCTTACCAGGCTTGCCAGATTTATTGGCTCCAATGTATTCGATTCCACTAAAAAATGGATTATACAAAGGTAACCAGGGAGATGCTTTTATTGAATTGGTAAGATTTACAAAAGATGGTCCAATTATTGAAACACTAAATGTGTACGGAGCATCTGCACGCAGTAAATCCCCTCATTATACTGATCAGATGGACATGTATGTGAATCAACAAACCAAACCAATGACCCTTAACAAAGCGGAAGTTTACAAAAATGCGGTGAGAAAATACAACCCGCTTTAAAAGGCAAAAGGCAAAAGTTAAAAGTTGAAATATCTAAAAGACATACTCATTTGCTGAAAGAACATTATATCCGATCTTTCAGCAAATGGGTAATTTGTTGGGTTTCTATAATAAAGCCATCATGTCCATAAGTAGAGTCAATTGCATATAATGCTGCATTAGGCATGTGATCGGCCATAAACTGTTGTTCATCTAAAGGGCAAAGTATATCGCTATTAATGCCAATTATAAAAGTGGGTTGTTGAATGGTTTTTAACACATCTATTAACTCTCCGCCTCTTCCTCTGCCTAAATGATGACTATCCATTGCTTTGGTAAGCAACCAATAACTATAAGCATTAAATCGTTTAACTAATTTATCGCCCTGATAATTTAAATAAGAAGATGCTTTAAAATTGTCGATTTTCTCCGGATCCGGATCTGTTTGCCTTTCCTGAAAAGTAGTATAGTTACGATAGGTAAGCATACCTATTGCTCTGGCAGCCTTTAGCCCTTTGGCACCTGCATCGGAAGCATCCTCTCTCCAACTTTGGTCGGCTTCTATAGCTAACCGTTGTGCGGTATGAACTGCTACTCCCCAGGCGCTTTCAGATGGTGAAGTAGCAATTAAAAACAATTTATTAATGATAGCAGGCTCCATTACAGCCCATTCTAATGCCTGATAACCGCCCATGCTGCCTCCCATCAATAAATGAATCTTACTGATATTCAATTCTTTTCTCAACAGAATATGTGCAGCTACCATATCCCGGATGGTTACCTGCGGGAAACTTGAATAATACTTGTTGCCCGTTAGCGGATTTACACTCAAGGGGCCGGTAGATCCATAACAAGAACCAATAATATTTGCACAAACAATGAAATATTTTTCCGGATTAATTAAATAATTTTCGCCTACCAATCCCTTCCACCAATCCGTTACATCTGCATTGGCTGTTAGTGCATGACAAATCCATACTACATTGTCTTTTGCTGCATTTAATGAACCATAGGTTTCATAAGCAATTTCCAAACCCGGCAATTTTACTCCGCACTCCAATAAAAGAGGTTCCTGGTATTTAAACAATTTCATGTATATATATTGATTTCATTTGCCACATGGAATACGCCTGATAAAGCTTTCGGTTGGGATGCAAACCTTGCTTATGGCTATTTCATTTGATGATTCCCTGTTTCAAATGCAAAATAAAGGCATGTGAAGCGTACATTTGCTGAAATTTTGAAAATGGACAAAATTGAGGTTAAAAGAGTAGACGATGCGTATGCATTTCTAGCTACAGACAGCAATGGAAATACGGCCAGAATGGATGCTGCACCAGCTATTGGGGGACATAATTCCGGTATCAGGCCTATGCAATCAATTTTGATGGGCTTAGGCGGTTGTGGGGGTGTTGACATCATTTCTATCTTAACCAAACAAAAACAAACCATTTCTTCCTTTAAAATGGATATTGAGGGAGAAAGAGAGCAGGGGAAAGAACCATCCCTGTGGAAAGAAGTTCATATTCACTTTTATTTTACCGGCAATGTAGATCCAGAAAAAGCAGAAAAAGCTGTAGCACTTTCCTTAAATAAATATTGCTCTGTTGCAGCCACATTAAGGGCCGCCGGTTGCACCATCGATTGGAAAGTAACTGTTGAACAATAAGCCAGCAATTCAAATTATAAAAAATCATATTATGCAAAAAGAAACCCAAGCCATAAGAATTCAAACGGAACGTACCAATGAAATGGAGCACTCCACTCCGATGTTTCTTACCAGCAGCTTTTGTTTTGATAATGCAGAAGATATGAGAGCTGCTTTTGCAGATGAAACAGACGACAATATATACAGCAGGTTTAGTAATCCGAGTGTGCAAGAATTTATAGATAAAGTGGTGGCGCTGGAAGGTGCGGAAGCTGGTTATGCAACTGCCTCAGGCATGAGCGCGGTATTTGGGTCGTTTATGGCTTTATTAAAGCAGGGCGATCGCTTATTGGCATGTAATTCTATATTTGGCAGTACCCATACGGTGATTGCCAAATATCTGCCTAAATATGGCATTGAATATGGATATGTTGGAGCCAATGCTACTGAAG
>JBIIAP010000167.1:0-6138 GCA_044239855.1 Sediminibacterium sp.
GTAGTAATTGAGCCATTGGTTGCAGAATTGTACCAATACAAATCGGCCAATTTAATAATGATTCCACTGGGTACATTCGAAAAATTTCTGGTAACAGTAGTAGTGGTACTATAATCTCTTCTGAATTCTAATCCATTTGTTCCAAGGTAAACCCTTCCTTTGGAATTGTCCCAAGGCGCAGCAGAATAGGTGCCGCCTACTGTCCAGTTGGTAACTGTATTGGTATTACCTGCAGATCCAGAAGGTGTAATAAATGACTGATCAGCAAACAATGCAGTACATTCTATTAGGTCTAATACCCCATCATTATCATCATCTATATCTATATCATCAGAAATGCCATCGCCATCTTTATCTGTTCCTGCCATTAATAGAGGCGCTGTTTTATTATTGGTGTTGAGCAATGTAGTAGACTTTGTATTGGCAATAGCTACTTCTTTACCAGTACGGGTATCCGAGCCCGTATGGTTATTGTTGGTAGCGTCTTTGCCGGTGTTAGTACCGGCAGCTGCATTGTTGTGTACATGCGTTGTATATATAACCGCCTTGGATTTGCTAATCCGAGGGAGGGCGCTCTCCAAATCGGCATGTTCAGCAACCTTCGATAGGTCTACATCAAAGAAATGCAAGGTAGCCTTTGCCTGAGGAGCAAACAAGCCCATCATAACAGTGGTAATACCAGCGGCAAACAATAAGCCTTTAGCAAACAGTTTTGGTGAATGGTTATTCATAGTACTCGGATATTAAAGCAATTGACAATGGATAATGGATAATTGTCAATTGAATTCGAAAAAATAAAACTCAACGAATGAAAAACTCAACAAGCAACATTCAAGACTCTATTTTGGGTAAAAATTGAACAGTGAAATTTTAGCGTTGCAAGTACATCTGCTTATTTACATTAAAAAAAATTTAATAAAATAGATAGCAGTTGTTGCAATTAAAAATGATTGGGAAAGGATGCCGTTTTGGTAAACACCTGTCCATCTCATATTAAGATAGTTTTTCATGGTTGAAATTTTAACGGCAACAAAAATATACACAATTTTTCGTATATTTCATAGAATTAATTCTAGTTATTAAAAAAAAGATGAAAAATATTCAATTAATAGGCAGAAATAAATAAAATAATTCAAAAATTTAAATAAATATTCAAAAATTTAAATAAATAACGAAGGAGTCAAAAGGTAACAAATACGTGATGGATTCAAACCATGCACATTAATCATATACACAATATCTCACCCTTTCAGGGTTGGGAATATGCGAATCAACCTATTTTGCGATAATAATTTCACCCCATTCGGGGTTATTAAAAAATGGCAAATGGAACATAATTTACGCTATTGGGCTGCAGCAACCGGCACAAAATGCACATAATCAATTGATATACAATATATTACGATAGCGATATTGAGCAAAATCAATTCGTCCTACTTCATATTATCATGATATTTTGAAGTAGTACTTCATATTATCATGATATTTTAAAGTAGCTTTATAAAATATTACTGATATTTGTGGGTAGAATTTTGAATTATGTTTAAAAGAAAGCAAATCTTTAAAGGTGCGGGAAACGAAAGCCTATTTTTGTGGGGGGCGAGACAAACAGGAAAAAGTACACTATTAAAAAGTTTATTTCCGGATGCTATTTGGTTTGACTTATTAAAATCAGACGTTTATCGCAGATATCAAAGTAATCCAACTCAATTTCGTGAAGTCATTTTGGCTAACAGCTCTAAACGCATTGTTATAGTTGATGAGATTCAAAAAATACCGGCATTACTTGATGAGATCCATTGGCTTATGGTAAATCATCCAATTCAATTTATTTTAAGTGGCTCTAGCCCAAGAAAAATAATTCGTTCCGGTGCCAACTTGTTAGGAGGCAGGGCGCTTAGATATGAATTGTATCCATTGATTGAATCAGAAATTCCTGAATTTAATTTATTAAAGGCATTGAATAATGGACTTCTACCAAGACATTATTTATCGGAGAACCCCAAAAAATTAATTGAAGCATACATTGGCAACTATCTTAAAGATGAAATCATTGCAGAAGCAAAAATTAGAAACATTAATGCGTTTACTCATTTTTTAGAAGCAGCGGCTTTTTCAAATGGAGAAATGGTTAACTACGCTAATATTGCATCTGAATGCGGAGTCAGCAATCATACGGTAAAAGAATATTTTCAAATTTTAGAAGATACATTAATTGGTCGTTTTGTACCGTCTTTTCAAAAGAAACCAAAGCGGCGAGTTATTCAAGCACCTAAATTTTATTATTTTGATATAGGCATTGCTAACAGCTTACTCAAACGCGGCAATATTGAAATGGGGAGTGAGGCTTTTGGCAGTTCTTTTGAACATTTTATTTATCAGGAATTATATGCACATAGTAAATATTCTGACAAAAACTACCTTATATCCTACTGGAGAACGACTTCACAAATTGAAGTTGATTTTATTTTGGGTGACCATGAAGTAGCCCTTGAAGTAAAAGGAACCGACAATGTTCAAATGCGTCATTTAAAGGGATTAAAAAGCTTTTCAGAAGAATACCCAATTAAAAAAATGATAATCGTTAGCGGCGACCCGGAAGAGAGAAAAATTGGCGACATTACCATTATGCCATGGAAAATCTTCTTGGCAAAATTATGGAACGAAGACATAATCTAATTGGGATTAACAGCCATTACCGGTGTTGCCCCTAATTTTTTTATTACCTGCATTACTTGTATGGCCGTTCCTAAATGCGCTGTGCTGTCGCCATTAATTACCACGGATGGTTTTTCGGATTCTTGGGAGAGAAACTGACCCAACTTCAATTCCAATTGTTCTAAAGGTATTTGCTCAGACCCTATATAAATTTGTTGTAAATGATCTACTGTAATTACTACCGTTTGTTTGGCTTTGGTATCTGCCTTGGCTTTGGGATTGGCCACTTTAATTACATTGGGATTGGCCAATGTAGACACTATTAAAAAAAACAACAATAGAATAAACAATATATCATTTAATGCCCCATTGTGCATTTCTGGATGTGCTCTTAATTTCTTTCGAATGTTCATGCGTGCGCTTTCTTTGAAATAAAATTAACGGGTAGGCTCTTGCAGTACATCAATAAAATCGGAACTGGCTACTTCCATTTTATAGGCAGCTTTATCTATCTGTGTACTCAAAAAATTATACCCCACATAAGCAATTAACCCAATGATTAAACCGGTTGCTGATGTAATCATTTTAGTATAGATGCCTCCTGCAATAGTACTCAACGTATACTCTCCGGTAGAAGCAATCCCATAAAACAATTGAACCATTCCAATGATGGTTCCCAGAAAACCAAACATGGGGGCTATGCCCGATACCAATGATAGTATAGACAAGTTTTTTTCGATGGTGTACATTTCCAGCTTGCCCACATTTTCCATGCTTTTTTCAATTACATCAATGGGCTTCCCTATTCGCTGAATTCCTTTATCGATCATCTTTGCAACCGGATGATCGGTGTTTTTAGTAAAACTACGGGCCGCCTGTATGTTACCGGTTATGATGTGATCTTTTATGATGCTCATGAAATTGGCCTCTAATTTAGATGCTTTTTTGATCGCAATCAATCGTTCAAAAAAAACAAAAATGGTGATGACCAACAACAAATACAATGGATACATAATCCAGCCGCCCTTCTCTAACAAACTCAATAAAGAAATTTTCTCTGTAACTGTTGTCACCGCACCTGCGGCTTTTTGAAGGGTATCTATCTGCAATAAATCGAACATTCGCTTATATTTTAAACAACTAAATTATATTATTTTTTATCCTGCTCTCTCATTTTCATCATGGCCATAATCTGCTTCATATTATTTTGCATACCGTCTGGACTACCGTCTAAGAAAATAATATTTCCTTTTCCAAATTCTGCAAAATTTTTCACTGCTTCGGTCCACATACTGAACAATATCACATTGGTATCTAAATTGGCTTGCTTCATCTGCTCGGCAGCCTGACTCATACCCTTAGCTACTTCTTCTCTGAATAAGGCAACCCCTTGTCCACGTAAGCGTGCAGCTTCTCTTTCTGCTTCTGCGGCAATTTTTATGGCATTACCTTCTGCTTCTGCAGATTTAGTTTTAGTAATTAATAATGCTTGTCCTTCATTTTCAGCGGCTGCCTTTAAATTATTACTGGCCACCACTTTACTCATGCTTTCCATAATTTGTTGATCGAAAGTAATGTCGTTGATTTGAAGATCTTGTAAGTGGTAACCCCACTCTTCCAAAGAATGATCAATTTGTTCTTTAACAAACTCTACAATCTCTCTGCGAAGCAATAAGATTTCAGCTTGCTTTTTGGTAGCCACAAATGCACGGATAGATCCTTCTACAGTTCTTATCAATGCCTGCATTAAATCTTTATCACTGATGAATTTAAAAGCAACATTTTTAATCGTTTGTTCATCCTGATTGATCACAGAATACAACAACATACTTTTGAAATATACATTAGCCTGATCTACTGTTACCGCCTGAAACTCTAACTCAACCGAGCGGTTTTGTATGCTAACGGTTTTATAGACCTGCTCTATAATGGGGATTTTAAAGTTCAATCCCGGTAACAATATTCTGCGATATTTTCCGAACATAGTGATCACTGCAATAGTGCCCTGATTAACTGTAACCAATCCGGTAAATAGTATCACTACTCCCAGAATTAACCACCAAAAATCAACTAAAAAACTCATAGACAATTTATTTGTAATTAAAGATACAATGTATTTATACCGGTTGCCCTTTTTCTTCCCAAACTTTAACTAATTCTACTAAAGTTTCAACCGACTTTTCCATATCACTCACACCCACCCACTCTTGCTTACTATGAATGGCCTGCATGCCGGTAAATATGTTTGCACATGGGAGGCCCATGAAACTCAAACGGCTTCCATCGGTACCGCCTCTGATGGGTTCATTTATAAATGGAAGTCCAATACGCTGATAAGCTTCTCTGGCATAATCTACCACAAATGGATGTTGCGCCAATATTTCTTTCATATTGCGATACTGCTCTTGTATACTAAATTTAAAACTGGCACCCGGGTAGGCACTGATTACTTCTTCCGTAATGGCTAATAAAACAGCTTCATGTTCTGCTAACAGGTTGGTATTAAAATCTCTGATTAAAAACTCAAGGGTTGCGCGTTCTGCTAATCCATCTATTTTCAGGGGATGAATGAATCCTTCTCGACCTTCGGTAGATTCAGGAGAGCGCTGATGTTTAGGGAGTTTAGCCAAGATTTCGCCGGCTATTTTTAAGGCGTTGATCAATTTACCTTTTGCGTCGCCCGGATGCGCAATGATGCCTTGTAAATGAATGGTTACTCCATTGGCACTAAAGGTTTCGTCTTCAAAAGTACCCAGTTTACCCCCATCTAATGTATAGGCAAAATCTGCACCCAACTTGTTTAAATCGAGCTTATTGGTTCCTGCACCAACTTCTTCATCAGGGGTAAATAAAATTTTAATAGTGCCGTGTTTAATTTGTGGATTATGGATTAAATACTGAGCAAAATCCATAATAATAGCTACCCCGGCTTTATCATCAGCGCCTAATAAAGTAAGTCCCGATGCAGTAATTATATCGCTCCCTATATGCTGTTTAAGGTAAGGATATTTTAATGTAGAGAGTACCTGCGTTGTATCGTCTGGCAATACCACATCATTCCCGTTGTAATTTTTATGTAAGATGGGTTTAACATTGGTGCCGCTGCAATCGGGTGCGGTATCAATATGACTGCAAAAACAAAGAACCGGCAATTGTGTGGCAGAATTGGAAGGCAGCGTTGCGTATACATATCCGTAATCATCTGTGGTTGCATCTGCTAAGCCCATTGCCAATAATTCTGCTGCCAATAAACGAGATAGATCTTTCTGCTTGGCCGAACTGGGAAAGGTTTCAGATTCAGGATCACTCTGCGTATCAATTTGTACATATCGCATCAATCGCTCTGCAACTTTAGATGTATAGTTGGCTAACATGTTATTCTTTTGTGCAAGATAATATTAGTTGAGGGATAGAAAATGCCTTAACTTTTATTTATATTGTATAAAACAAAATACATGCAGAAATCAATTATTGGTTCAT
>JBIIAP010000168.1:0-6129 GCA_044239855.1 Sediminibacterium sp.
ATTTAATGGATAATTGATAATTGATAATTGGTAATTGATAATGGAGAATTGGTAATTAGTTTTTTAGTCCATGACCGGTTAAGTGTATAAATACGTCTTCCAAATTGGCTTGTTTAACTTCTTTTGGCCGCTCAAATCCGGTTGCCACCAATTCATCTATCAATTGATCGGGTGAGTTTAGGGCAATTATTTTACCATTATCAATAATGGCTACCCGATCGCAAAGAACTTCGGCTTCATCCATATAATGTGTTGTAATGATTACCGTTGTACCTTGTGTCCGAATATTTTTAATGAGCTCCCACAAGTTTCTTCTGGCTTGCGGATCTAATCCGGTGGTAGGCTCATCTAAAAAAATAATTTTAGGCTGATTAATTAAAGTAGTAGCAATAGAAAATCGTTGCTTTTGACCACCGCTCAATTCTTTGTATTTAGCTTTTTGTTTATCACGCAGATTAACTTTGTCCAGGAGTGCTAATGGGTCTACTTCGCGGTTATACAATCCTGCAAAAAGCGTAATTAATTCGGTAAGATTTAATCCGGGATAATATCCGGATGATTGCAATTGTACTCCAATGATTTTTTTTATATCATTGGGTGCTTCCTCTAAATTCATGCCGTTTACCCATATCTCCCCACTGGTTTTTTCTCGAAGAGTTTCAATGATTTCTAGTGTGGTAGACTTGCCGGCGCCATTTGGGCCTAATAATCCAAATATTTCACCTTCCAATACTTCAAAACTAATTCCTTTTACTGCATGAAAAGATCCATACTTTTTATGCAGGTCCCTCACACTAATCATTACTTTGTTCATTGGGTTAAAATTTATATACTATTCCAATAGATTGATTACCAGCACCAATTCCAACGATAGTTTGGTTATATTTTTGATTAAACAAAGTGATTGCCATTAAGAGATTTTTCTGTGAAGCCATTGTAAAATAGCCTCCTGCAGCTGCACTTAGGAACCCACCGCCAATTAATGTCCAACCCAAACCCTTATTTGATCCTGATATTTGATTTACGCCATAAATAATTCCAAATGCGCCCACAAAACTCGCTAATTGACCAACAATTTTATTGGTTTGATGTTTTTCATATAATCCAATGAGATTAGCATCCCCCGTTCTGAAAAACAAGTGTTTAAACTCGGAACTCCCTTTAAATATACTATCATGAAAAACTATATTATTGGGTTTAGTTGAAATAACATAGGTCATTCCGGCACGATTTAATTTTTGTTGGGCATGGGAACTCATGTTCAATAAAAAAATGACCAATAATAAAAATCCTATTTTTTTCATGAAAATTGATTTAGCCATATATACTTTAGCGCAATTATTGCAGTTAAAATTATGAAAAATTAAGTCCATAAAGGGATATACATTTTAATAAAGATACTATGTAGCAGTTAAACAAGCATGAATTTTTAGGGGGTTCTTAGGTATATTTGCACTTTCAATTTAATTGATCATTCAGCCGTAATATATGAAAGTTTTTAAGTTTGGGGGAGCAAGTGTAAGCAGTGTTGAGCGCATAAAGGGGTTAAAAGATATTGTTCAGCAATATTCAACTGAACAATTGGTTATCATTATATCAGCCATGGGAAAGACGACCAATGGCCTAGAAAAAGTGGCCTCTGCCTTTTTTGCTGAAAAAAAAGATGAAGCCCTTCAATTATTTAACATCATAAAACAACAGCACCTAACAACTGCAAAATACATACTGATAAAGGAGTACAACGATTGCTATGCGCAATTAAATGATTTTTTTACAGAGATAGAATGGTTGTTGCACGACAAGCCAGTTCGACCGTTTGACTATTACTATGATCAGATAGTTTGCGCAGGTGAACTTTTTAGTACCTGTATCATCAGTTATTTTTTAAAGGAAGAGGGGATCACTAATAATTGGTTAGATGTAAGAGATTTATTAAGAACAGATAATAATTATAGAGATGCGGCTATTGACTGGAGCTACAGTTCGGCTAAAGTAACAGCTGCAATACCTTCTTTAAAGGGTCAAATCACTATTACGCAGGGATTTATTGGCGCTACCGACGATAATGAGAGTACTACTTTAGGAAGAGAAGGCAGTGATTATACTGCGGCTGTATTTGCGAATATGTTAGATGCGGACAGTTTAACAATATGGAAAGATGTTGAAGGCGTTTTGAGTGCAGACCCTAAAATATTTCCAGAAGCAACACATCTCAATGAATTAAGTTATGCAGAAGTAATTGAAATGGCATATTATGGCGCACAGGTAATTCACCCTAAAACAATAAAACCACTTCAAAATAAACACATCCCGTTATTAGTGAAGTCATTCATTAACAGTAACTTACCCGGGACACGCATACATAAGAAAAGCTCAACGAATTTACCCCCTATCATTGTACTTAAAAATAATCAGGTATTGCTTCATTTAAAAACCACCGATTTTTCGTTTATTAATGGAGTTCCAACGAATACAATTTATTTGTTGTTAAATAAAGTAAAGATCAATCCCAATATTATTCAAACAGGAGCTATCAGTATAGAGCTATGTGTAGATAATCATCCTGAAAAGATAAGTGCATTTGCTCAGGAAGCGAGTCTGCAATTTGATGTACAGATTGAAAAAGATTTAACACTATTAACGATCAGACATTACAACGAACAAGTGATTGCATCACTCACCGAAAATAAAGAAGTGATTTTACAACAGCAAAACCGCAATACCATACAAAGTATTTATAGAATCATGTAGCGCAATTAACGCGATAATATTTTATAATCTCCCCTATTGTTTATAGAAATCAAGGGTAGTTTCTTATTCAATTCGAAGTAGCTGTATACTGCTTTAAGTCTGTCTACAAATGGTTCGTAATCAGGTGATTTGTCGTAAGCTTTGTTTAGTGCTTTAGTATTTTTTTCCTGATTAAATCTAACCGGGAAAATATGCACCGGAATAAAATTTTGTCCCTGTTCTTGTGCAAAGGCAGATAAAATATACAATTCCTCTACTTGATCATTTTGAATAGGGATGCAACCAACAGTAGCACAGGTACCATGAATATAAATGTCTCCACCGGGATTTAAGGAGTCGCTGAAAACACGATCCGATAAATTAGGGTAATTAATACCCAGCGATAGGTGGTATTTACTATTGGGGTTTAATTCATTGATGTAATAGAATCCTTCTGGTACCTGATAATCGCCTTCAAAACGCTTTGGGCCTAAAGCTCCAGACAATGCACAAATTTTATACGTTTTAAACAATTGAAAAGATGCTTGATTATCATTTCGAATCCAAACTTCCAGTTGACTGTCATACTTAAAGCTTCTTATGTATAACTGCTTGGCTGGCCATGACAACCCTGCTTGCTCAAACTGTTTTTTTAACCCTTCTTCTTTTGATTTAAAAGCACTGAATAATATAGGATAGTTACTTTGGCTGCTTAAAAATGAGGATTGTGACAATGCAGGCAAGCCGCAAACTATAAATAATAAATATACCAACAGGTTTTTAAGCATTTTGAACCATTTAATCAAATCGCCTTGAGATATTGAATTTAAAGAAAATAGACCAATAAGGATTAAACACCATTCATATTATCTACCCTTTAATAGAAATAATTCTAAGTCTTACTATTTCAATTTAAAAGCGATAAACCCCGAAAAATATTATCAAACGCATCAACCGGTTGTTTCCTTTTTAAAAGAGTGCACTACAATGCAGCTGCATTAATTATACATTTCCGTACGAAGCTCTTTTACTCTTGCATCTTCCATATACTCATCAAAAGTCATTAAACGATCGATGATGCCATTAGGGGTTAATTCAATAATCCTATTGGCTACTGTTTGCATAAAGGTATGGTCGTGCGAGGTAATGAAAACAATACCTGGAAAGGTTTGACATCCTTCATTGAAACTTTGGATACTTTCTAGATCAAGGTGATTAGTGGGTTGATCTAAGATGATTAAATTAGGGTTTTGAAGCATCATTCTGCTTAACATACAACGAACTTTCTCTCCCCCACTCAATACATTGGTTTTTTTCTGAATATCATCTCCACTAAACAACATTTTACCTAGAAATCCACGTAAAAATGGTTCGTCTGCATCAGTTACATGTGGCGGAACAAATTGACGAAGCCATTCCATTAAAGAAAGACCTTCTTTAAAGAACTCATTGTTTTCCTGTGGCAAATAGGCTTTAGTAATGGTGGTTCCCCATTCGAATTTACCGTTATCTGCATTAAAAGCTTCCGAAATTATCTCAAAAAAGCTTGTAATTGCCAATGGATCTCGGCTTAAAAAAGCGATTTTCTCTCCCTTGTTTACACTGAAAGAAACTTTATCGAATAACTTTCTACCGTCTACTGACTTCGATAGATTTTCAACATTTAAGATCTGGTTACCCACTTCACGAAGGGGTTGAAAAATAATACCCGGATATTTTCTATTAGAAGGTTCAATTTCTTCGATGGTTAATTTCTCCAATGCCTTCTTTCTGGAAGTAGCTTGTTTACTTTTAGAAGCATTTGCAGAGAATCGGGCGATGAAATCTAATAAAGCCTGTCGTTTTTCTTCATTTTTCTTGTTCTTATCGCTGATTTGGCGGCTCATTAACTGGCTACTTTCATACCAAAAAGTATAGTTACCGGTAAACACTTTGATTTTGGCACGATCTACATCGGCAACGTGGGTACAAACGGTATCTAAAAAGTGACGATCGTGACTCACCACCAATACTATATTTTCATAATCGGCTAAAAAGTTTTCTAACCAACCAATTGTTTCAATATCCAAGCCATTGGTAGGCTCATCCAGTAATAAGATATCCGGGTTGCCAAACAAGGCTTGCGCTAATAGTACTCTTACTTTAAAGTTACTGGGAATTTCGCTCATTAAACTTTGGTGTAATTCATCTTTTACACCCAAACTATTTAAGAAACTTGCTGCGTTACTCTCCGCTTCATAGCCCCCCATTTCACCAAATTCTGCTTCCAATTCACCGGCTTTCATACCATCTTCTTCAGTAAAATCTGCTTTGGCATATATTGCATCGCGTTCATGCATTACGTCCCATAAGCGTTTGTGTCCCATTAATACGGTATTCAACACAGTACAATTATCAAATTCGAATTGATTCTGTTTTAAAACAGCCATACGTTCACCCGGAGTAATTTCAACGTTTCCTTTATTGGGTTCGATTTCACCACTTAAGATCTTCAGGAAGGTAGATTTTCCGGCACCATTAGCCCCAATAACTCCATAACAATTACCCTTAACAAAATTGATGTTTACTTCATCAAACAACACCCTTTTACCATAAGCCAGGGTAATATTTCTTGCACTAATCATTGCGTACGCTGTTTTTTCGGCTGCAAAAGTAACATTTTTTTGACGAATAGCTGAAGTGCATCTTTAAATAATCTACCATTCGGCGCGAGCAGATGGGTTGACAGACAGGTCAGCAAAATTTTCTGCTAGATATTTATAATACCCGGTAATAGCAATCATACCGGCATTATCGGTACAAAATTCGAAGGGTGGGACAAAAGTTTTCCAACCATGTTTTATGCCCATTTCTTGGAGACCATTTCTCAATCCGCTATTGGCGCTTACTCCGCCAGCAATACAAATTTGCTTAACACCGGTTTGGGCTACTGCCTTCTTTAATTTTTTCAATAAAATTTGGATGATGGTATGTTGCACTGAAGCACATAGATCATTTCTGTTTTCTTCAATAAAACCAGGAGTTTGTTTTTGTAAGAAGTATAAAACAGAGGTTTTTAATCCACTAAAAGAGAAATTCAAATCGGGAACCTGAGGTTCAGCAAATTTGAATTGATGAGGATTTCCAAGTTGAGCGTATTTATCTACTAAAGGACCGCCCGGATAAGGCAACCCTAATAATTTAGCTGTTTTATCGAAAGCTTCGCCAGCTGCATCGTCTATTGTTTCCCCTATTACTTGTAAATTGAGCGGAGAAGTTGCCAGTACTATTTGAGTATGCCCGCCACTAACCGTTAAACAAAGAAATGGAAAAGAAGGTTTTTCTTGTGGAATAAGGTTGGCTAACACATGAGCTTGCATGTGATGCACGGCTATAAGTGGTTTATTTAATGATAAGGAT
>JBIIAP010000169.1:0-6056 GCA_044239855.1 Sediminibacterium sp.
GGCTCAATTCAACAGTTTACCTTCTGGTGCTGTAACAGATAGTGTGGTTACGCTTGATGCAAGTGGAAACTTAAAGAAAAGAACACTGAATAGTATAACATCAGAGCCATGGTTCAAAGAATCTACTTCAGTAGGATCAACCAGTAACACGGATAATATATATACAATGGGTAATGTAGCAATTGGTATAAATAGTCCTACTGCAACTTTACATGTCAACAATAGCTTAGCATCTTCCAATACTATTAATGCAGATGCCGTTTTACTCAAATTTTCCAGACCCTCTATCTCCAATGTGAAGTGGGGTAATACTGCGCAATTTAAACTAGGTTCCTATTCATTAGTAACTCCCAATATATTGGAATCAAAAACCAGATTGGATTTACAATTAACAGACAATAATGACAACACTACATTTAGCGATGTGATGACCTGGCAAGCAAATGGTAATGTGGGTATAAGAAACACTGCTCCTGCCAACAGATTAGAAATTACACATGGGACTGCAGGTAATTCCGGGTTACGTTTTACTAATTTAACCAGCAACTCTGCACCAAATTTAGCTACAAACTTTTTGTCGCTCGATGCCTTTGGAAACGTAATTTACTCAACTCCAGGAACGCTGCTTCCACTTATTACTGCAAATGGATTTTATACGAGCACTACAGAAGTCAGGGACTTTAATGTATGGGCAAGAAGAGGAAATGGCTTTTATATAACCGATGTGAATGGAGATATAACTAGCCCTATTCCCAATGCTTCGGCGTGGCTTCAACTTTCTCAAGTGGTAAAAAATTCAAAATATTATGCCCAGACCGTGTTAAATGATAAAGGGTTTTGGTTTAGAGGTGGAGATACTGTTTCTATACCAGAAAATAACTGGAACAGAATGCTATTTTTGAACGCTAGTTCTCGATTTAATATAAACTGGGATAATGCAACCAATAATACGATCAATATAAATAATGTTGACAACGGCCCCATGACGTTTGCAACCAATAATATCGAGCGGATGCGCATTTTAGCCGGTGGAAATATTGGAATAGGAACTTCCTCCCCTTCGAATCCATTACACATTTTAAATTCAGCGCCTACTTCTTTATATATTGAAAGCACAACAGCAGATAACAACGGCATGCTAATTTTGAATGCAAATACTGCTAGTAGTTGGAGCAATAATTGGCATGAGTTTATATCATTCAAAAACCAGAACACTACAATCGGTTCAGTAACTAATAATGGGACAAGTGCGGTGAGTTTTTTGACCACCTCCGATGAAAGATTGAAAGAAAATATACAACCCACTTCTTTTTCTATTGCAGATCTCCAAAAAATTCAAATTAAAGATTTTAATTATAAGACTGATAAAGGCACCAATCCACAAACAGGAGTAATAGCCCAACAATTGTATAAGGTTATTCCCCGGGTTGTTACGGTTGGAGGCGCCGATGCGGCCCAAAATCCCTGGCAGGTAGATTATGGTAAGTTAACACCATATCTAATTAAAGCAGTGCAGGATCAACAACAACAAATAGAGCAGTTAGAGAAAAAATCAAATAACCAAACTGATCAAATCAAGGAAATGAACCTCCAAAATCAGCGTTTAGTGGATTTAATTAATCAACTGGAAAAAAGAATTCAATCATTAGAAAAAAAATAAGCCTTCATTTTACCTAATTTTGCCCCTCCATGAAGGCAAAAACACTTAAGAAAGACAAAGTCAATATAATAACCCTAGGTTGTAGTAAAAATCTGGTAGATAGCGAAGTGCTCAGCGGACAGCTAGCTGCCAACGATATTGCAGTAGTGCATGAAAATGCTAAGCTAGATCATAACATTGTAGTGGTAAACACCTGTGGTTTTATTGACAAAGCCAAAGAAGAGAGTATTAATACCATATTAGATCAGGTAGAATTAAAGAGAAGGGGTAAATTAGATAAAGTATATGTTACAGGATGCCTCAGCGAGCGTTATCGCGGCGATTTAGAGGCCGAAATGCCGGAAGTGGATGCTTGGTTCGGTACATTAGAATTGCCCCTTATATTAAAACAATTTGACGCAGACTATAAAGCAGAATTGTTGGGCGAGAGAATGTTAAGTACGCCTAAGCATTATGCTTATTTAAAAATTAGTGAGGGGTGCAATAGAACCTGCTCTTTTTGTGCGATTCCTTTAATGCGTGGGCAGCATGTTAGTCGCCCGATTGAGTCGTTGGTGGCAGAGGCGGAGGCGCTGGTTCAAAAGGGTGTTAAGGAAATAATGCTGATTGCTCAAGAACTTACGTATTACGGATTAGATATTTACAAGAAAAGAGACTTGCCACGCTTATTGCATGCGCTAGCTGATGTAAAAGGGTTGGAGTGGATTAGATTACATTATGCATATCCCAGCAAGTTCCCTTTAGAAGTATTAGATGTGATGCGTGAACGCGATAATATTTGTAAGTATCTCGATATGCCTTTACAGCATGCAAGTAATAATATGTTGAAAGCCATGCATCGGAATATCACGCGTGAAGAAATGGCGGAACTTATCCATCAAATTAGAGCAAAAGTGCCTGGTATTTGCTTGAGAACTACGCTGATTGCAGGTTTTCCGGGTGAAACGGAGGCTGATATTGAAGAACTTAAAGAATTTTTAGAAGAGCATCGCTTTGATAGAGTGGGTATATTCAGTTACAGTCATGAAGAAAATACTTCTGCGCATGGCTTAATAGATGATGTGCCTGCGGAGTTGAAAGCAGAGCGTGCGCAGGAAATTATGGAAGTGCAACAACAAATCAGCCTCGAAAAAAATCAAGAAAAAATAGGCCAGATTCTTAAAGTCATGGTAGACAAAAAAGAAGCCGGCCGTTATTTAGGTAGAACAGAGTTTGATAGTGTGGAAGTGGATAATGAAGTGGTTATCCATTCAGCCAAGAAGTTAGCAATTGGTGAATTTGTTCAAGTGAAAATCACCAAAGCCTATGATTATGATTTAGAAGGGGAAGTGGTTTAAATTACCTTTATTTTCTGGAAATTTGGAAAGTTGAATAAGCTTTATTAGTTGAGTCAGATAGTGATGTAACTGTTGTTTTAACTACATAAAGAATACCTAAATCTAAATTCTTAATTTCTAAATTAAAATTTCTTATATCGTTTGAATTGGTTTGAGATAATTGTGAGAATACTATTTTTTTATTCAAAAAATTTGAGACATTAATATCAATGCTCACTCCTTTTTTAGGGGGGATAGAGTTGATCAGCAATTGATAAGAAAAACTTTCGGAGAGCGCGACTGCAATTAAAGAACCCGGGTCAGGATTAATCGTCACATTTAATCTCTCTTCTACAGTTTCCTGCTGTTTTTGAATAGAGATAGCTTTCTTGCAACTTGAAACACAAGCTGATATTAATATGATATAAAAAGAGATAAAAAGGTATCTCATATTGTCTGAATTAATGCATTTATTGTTTAATTATTTCTAGACTTTTTTGTTTCTTACTATTAAGATCGGTAAGTAAAATATTATATACACCTGAACTGATTGAACTTAAATTCAAAGAGGTATGCTTTGTAAATATTTTATTGATAATCAGATTACCGCTCATATCAAATAATTTCAAATTAATTTTATTTTCATTTGAACTGGCAACTACATAGAGGATATCTCTTACAGGATTGGGAAGTATTTTAATTTCAATAGCGTTATTAAGGTCATTATCCAATCCGGTGACTAAATAATAAAAGGGGTCACTAAATGAACTTGAACAGCCACCTAGAACTATTCTTGTTTGATAAAATCCGCTAACATTGGGTCTGTAAATTGAATTTCTAGCCCCATCTATAACTCCCCCATATAAGTTATACCATTGATTTCCAATGCTGCTGCTACTTATGAGTGAGCCATTGTTTAAAGTAATAGAGGGTTTTTCAATTTGCGTATAAACATTTAAATTAATGATAGAATCAGCTAGGCTGCTGCAGCCATTGTTATTGACCAATAACTGATATTTTCCCGATAATTTGGCTGAAAATACAGAGTCGGTTGCTCCAGTAATCTTAATTCCATTCAATATCCATTGATTCCCACTCGAAGCATTGCTAATTAATAAAATGGAGTCGCCGGTACAAATTGAAGATGATTTTGAGCTATTATTAATAGTAGCTTTTAAGCTATTTAAATAGAAATGTAAAGAGTCTGAATTTGAGCTATAACAGCCATCTTTTCCAACTTTCAAACTTAAGCTTATTGTCTTTGATAAATGAACTGTAGGAGTGGTGTCACCTGTGGACCATTTATATTGATAACTCCATTGTGGGCCTTCAAAATGAATGGTATCACCCTTACAAATTACATTTTTACCTACATTATTGATAACTGGTTTTACAGGGTTGATACAAACAATATGATAAATAGTGTCTGAATTTTCATATACATTATCAGCTTCTAGAAAAGCACCGATTTTTAATTTACCGGCACTTAATGCATCTAAACGGGAGCCGGTTAGTTTTGCAATATCTTGGTTTGAAGCTATAAAAAATTGAACAGGCCTTTTGGAGAAGGAGGTAGCTGTAAGTACAATTTCAGGTTGCCCCACTACAAAATCTTCCGGTTTGGGGAAGTTTATTGTATCGCTTAATGAAACATTTGGAGCAATAATAGTAAAGGGTTGATTACTTGCTCCAACTTGAATATAACCAGCAGTGATATCCAAAATCCTTATCATACACTTTTGAGAACTTAATGAAGAAGCTGCTGTTTGAATTATTTTTGAAATAACTGATTCTAATGAAGTTGATTTGATTTTTCCATAATAATTTTCGCCAATTGATTGTCCTTTTATCGAACTAGGCACCTGCCATTCATATGACCCGGAAGTTGCTACAGTTCTAGCAATTGTGATCCAGTTTGCTCCGCTATCAGTTGTATATTGAATTAAAATTGAATCTTCGATATTTATACTATTCCAGGTAATTGAATATTTTGAACCACCTACAAGTACTTCATTTGCTGCCGGATGTTTAATCAAAATTTTAGTGATATTGCTTCTTTGGGAATGACCATCAAAACTTCCACCTCTATATTTAATGGGGGAAATATTATTGGAGAGAGAAATAAAATGGTTAAAATAGGATTTGATAACATTGATAGATTTTTCACTTGCATCTTCAATTTTTATCCAAATACTGTCTCCTAAAATACTTGGTATTAGCCAATTAAATGTTTCAAATTGACCGGGATAAGAATTTGTGATAGGTTGCCATTCATTATTTGCTCCATTTTTAAAGTAAATGGCAACTGTGTCCACACCATAACTAATCCACTCAATATTTTTAGCTGTTTCTTTTACCCAATTTGTTGAATCAGTTACATTTAAAATATTTTTGGGAAGTATGGTGAAAATTGTATCGCTGATATCAAAGATTGAACTGTCTGCCAGATCATAAATTTTAACTAAACACCTGGTTGAAGGGGTGTTAGAAGGTTTCCAATTAAAATATCCGGAAGAAGCATTTGTGTTATTTGAAATCACGGACCAGGTTGTACCACTATCTATCGAAAATAGTAATTGTATATTTTCTATATTACTGCTAACCCACTGAATCTTATAAGAATTGTTAACGGGTATCTGTTCATTGTTATTTAATGAAATTAATCTAATGTTGCCTTTAATATTTGATTTTGCAGTATGACCATCATAGCTTCCTCCTTTATATTTTACATCGTTCCCATTTGCCATTTGTTTCAAAATAATTGTAGCACTGGTATCGGCTAAAGTACTGTCGCTGATATCTGTAACAATTAGTTGAATTGCATCATTTGAATTATGCTTAATTATCCAATTAAATATTTCATTTGAAGCAGGAATTGAATCATTTAAAACAATTTCACTATTGTTATGAAGTACGGATATTTTAATGTTATTCACGCCACCGCTTGTCCAACTAATTGGCAATACTGAATGCGCATAGACGAATGTTGCGGCAATATTTTGATCGATTTTTAACGCTTTTGGTCGAATTATGAAAGGTAGGTTGTTGATGGAATATATTGAAGTGTCTGATGCATCTGA
>JBIIAP010000018.1:0-19016 GCA_044239855.1 Sediminibacterium sp.
ATGATTTAACGGGCTCTGATGATGAGATATTTGAGCCCGCAGCCGGAAATCTTGCTGCTGAAGGTATTTTACCGCCCACTTTGGGATGGCATCCTGAGTGGATTACCCCCGATTTAGATGCTGTAATTCTGGGTATGCATGCAAAAGCAGACAATCCGGAGCTTATTAAAGCAAAATCATTAGGATTACCCATTCATTCCTTTCCTGAATATATTTACCAGGAAAGTAAAGATAAAAACAGAGTTGTTGTAGGAGGGAGCCACGGCAAAACCACCACTACCAGCATGATCATGCACGCTTTGAGGCAATTAAATAAAAACTTCGATTATTTGGTTGGAGCTAAATTAGAGGGGTTTAGTCAATCGGTAAAAATTACTGATGCGCCACTGATAATTTGTGAAGGAGATGAATACCCCGCAAGTGCTGTTGAACGCCATCCAAAGTTCCATTTTCTATATCCCCATATTGCTATTCTTACCGGAATCGCATGGGATCATATTAATGTATTCCCTACGTTCGATTTTTACTTAGAACAATTTGTGATTTTTATCAATAAAATAGAAACCGGAGGGGTATTAATTTATAATGAAGATGATCAGGTACTTAAACAGTTAGTAGAAAACAACCTAAGAACAGATATTCGATATCAACCTTATTCTGTTCCGGAACATCAAATTGTGAATGGGATTACCTATGTAAAAATAGATGGAGTCGAAGGTCAATTAAACGTATTCGGAAATCATAATTTATTGAATCTTTTTGCTGCTTATTTTGCTTGTAAAGAATTGGGTATTTCTGCCGCGGATTTTGTTCATGTGATGCACAACTTTAAAGGAGCAGCAAAGCGGCTTGAATTATTAGCTTCTAACAATAACATCAATATTTATAGAGATTTTGCTCATGCGCCCAGTAAGGTCAAAGCTTCTGTAGAGGCCGTTAAACAGCAATTCCCTGATCGTACTTTATTTGGGATTCTCGAACTGCATACATTTAGTAGTTTAAACGAAGCTTTTATGCCTCAATTTAATGGTGCATTTGATCAAGTAGATGTAGGGGTTGTTTTTTATTCAAATCATGCATTAGCGCTTAAAAGAATGCCTGAGCTACCCGCTGAAAAAGTAATGGATGGTTTTAATAAACCCGGACTGATTGTATTGAATCAAAAATCTGATTTGCAAAATTGGTTAAGCAAACAAAATTTCAATAATTCTAATATTCTTTTTATGAGTAGTGGAAATTTTGATGGAATAGATATACATTCGTTTGCTCAACAAATCATTCAATCATAACATAGTATATAGTCTAATGAAACTTCAGCTCTCTCGTCCCATTGCTTTTATTGATTTAGAAACTACAGGTGTTAATGTCAGCCTGGATCGTATTGTAGAAATTGCAGTAGTTAAAATAATGGCAGATGGTACCAAGCAGGTTAAAAGGAAATTAATTAATCCTCTAATGCCTATCCCTTCTGGTTCTACTGAAGTACATGGCATTTCTGATGAAATGGTAAAAGATGCCCCTTCTTTTAAACAGGCGGCAAATGAAATCAAGCAGTTTATGGAAAACTGTGATATTGCTGGCTATAACAGCAATAGATTCGACATTCCAATGTTAATAGAAGAATTTCTAAGGGCAGGAATTGAGTTCTCCGTAGATGGTCGCAAATTATTAGATGTACAGAAAGTATTCCATTTAATGGAACAACGCACTTTAGGCGCCGCTTATAAGTTTTATTGCAATAAAGTATTAGAAGGCGCACACAGCGCCGAAGTAGATGCAACTGCTACCTGGGAAGTTTTGGAGGCACAGGTAGAACGCTATCCTGTAATCGGTGATACCGTTGAATCTATTGTGAAATTTACCGGAGAAGACGATATCGTAGACTTCGCCCGTAGATTTGTAAAAGAAAAAGGAATGGAAGTGTTTAATTTTGGTAAACACAAAGGTAAACCGGTTACTCAGGTGCTAAAAGAAGAACCACAGTATTACGATTGGATGATGAAAGGCGATTTCCCTTTAGACACCAAACAAAAGTTAACAGAAATACTTAACCGCACCCTTTTAAAGAAAAGTTAACCAATCCAATTAGTTACAAATACTAATTAGTTTATATAAGTCTATATTTCATAGAATAATTACTTTTTTATGCGTGATAATCAACTGAATTGATTGTGAATTTGTACATTCGTCAAAATTTTACCCGCATCTCTTGGAAAAAATTGTAATCATACCAACCTATAACGAAAAAGAAAACATTATTGCTATTGTTAATGCAGTTTTTAATCTCAATTTAGGATATCATATTTTGGTAATTGACGATGGCTCTCCCGATGGCACAGCTAATATTGTAAAAGAATTAATTCAACAATTCCCTAATCAATTATTTCTAGAAGAAAGATCTGGCAAGCTTGGTCTGGGTACCGCCTATATTCACGGCTTTAAATGGTGTATTAAAAAAGGGTACCAATTTATTTTTGAAATGGATGCCGACTTTTCACATGACCCTGCTGATTTAGAACGATTATACGCCGCTTGCAAGTTTAATGGCGCTGATTTGGCTATAGGCAGTAGATATGTTGCTGGAGGAAAAACAGAAAATTGGCCACTCATTCGTAAAATCTATTCTCGCGGTGGTTCTATCTATACAAGATTACTTACCTGGATGCCTGTAAATGACCCAACAGCCGGGTTTATTTGTTATAAAAAAGAAGTATTAGACGCAATCAATTTCAATATGATTGCTTTCGTTGGCTATGCTTTTCAAATAGAAATGAAGTTCGCTGCCTGGAAACTTGGATTCAAAATAATGGAAGTGCCCATCATTTTCCGTGACAGAAAAGTAGGTGTAAGTAAAATGAATAAAGGTATCATTAAAGAAGGTGTATTCGGTGTAATAAACATACAATGGCAAAGTATGTTTAAAAACTATAGAGCAAAGCTCAAAAACAACTAATCGCTCATCCTTCTGCCCTCTTAAGCTATACTGCTGCTTTAATCTTACTCCAGCCCATATTATTCACACTGCCATATATTAGCCATACTGATATGCCCGATAAACAAAGCGCTATAATTACCAGGGGCATATTATTCATTATAAAGTAATGCATTAACCCAATACTCATTGGTATCAACATACTAAACATCGCGTTTAAAAAATTTCTTCCTTGTTGACTAGTATGTTCATCTTCTGAAAATGGTAACTTATTCAATGTTATATACGCTATAGTATATGCAATGAATAGCTGATTAGTAATCGTTAATAACATGTTCGGAATTTGCATTAATCCGCCTAGATAAAAGCCTCCAGCAAATAATAGTATAGCTGGCACAGCAAAAAACTTAACAATTAATGCCTTAACAGCACCATTAATAATATTTCCTGGTATTGATATTGGGGTTATAAAATATATCCAGGAGGCTTTCCATTGCGTTGATATTTTTAATTGCCCTAATGAAATGAATAATATTATTCCTGAAAAATACATGCTGATTATGATAAAACTATTGTTTTGTTTTATGCTATACATTAATGTTTCAATACTACTTGGCTTGATTCTAATGAAAGAGATTAGTATAATAACTATTAAATATCCTATAGAAGGATATACCTTCATTTTAAAATCTCTACTTCTTGATGTCATATTCCAGGTTTGCAAAAATCCCATTCTTTGGATACTTCCTTTAACCAATATTTTAGCCAGTCGTTCTTTTAACGTCTTTTCTTTTTCCTTTACCAGCTTATTTTTCACTAACCCAACACCCTCCTCTACACTGCCTGTTATTAGCGTCAACTTAGCCGTAAATGCAGGTGCAAGATATTTTATAACTAACCAAATTGAAAAAATTGGCATGGTTATGCTTAATATAAATGCTATAAATAAATTAAGCGTAAAGTGATGTTCATACATCAACAACCAACTTCCCGCAAACCAATACGGCGGACAAAATAATAAAACAGCATGTTGTGGAATAATGAATTGACTTCCAATTACTTTATCCATTAACCTGGGTAATAATTGATAGGAACCATATACAATTATCGAAAACACAATCTGTATATAACTAATTGCAGTTTTGAATTTCTCAGGAGTAGTTATTTTTAAAATCAATAAATACACCATGTTTATGATAAAAATCGATAAAATGGTTGCAAAGAAAATGAGTAGTAGCAATATGATTATGCCATACCATTGCATATTTACTCCAACATAAATCAATGCAGGTATACTCATTGGTAAAACTATTTTACTAACATGCGCTATGATATGCAATAGCCTCGCCAATAAAAATGTTTTTTCATTTACAGGTTTAGGTAAAATAATTAAGTTATCTCTAACATCAATTAATACCGATGTAAAATCAGTGATTAACATCATTGATAGGAAAAATATAAGCAGAATAAAAAAAAGCGTAAACTGGGTGAGTAAATCATCCGAAAGGAATAACGGAAATAGGAATAAAATCCCCATTAATGCTGCCATGATAATCGTTCCTATGGATGACGAATTAGTTGGCTTGTCCGATTTTTTTTGTCGTACCTGTTGTAAACTATTTGGACGCCTTTCATCCATTAATAATTTAGTGGCTAAAATTGATTTAAGCTGATCAATATTTACCCCCATTTTTTGGTAAAAAATACGGGGTGATAATAATATATATACTAACAATCGATTCATTACTTACAAAATAGGTTTAAAGTTCAAATGCCTGGATTAAATGATCTGCAGCTTGATTATTAGATTCCGTTGCAGTGAGCTGAGCAAAAATTTTCTCTAAACTTCCATCTCCTTTTTGCAGCCTTAACTCCTCAATACTTCCATCTGCAATTACAACGCCTTCATTAAGTAATATAATTCGGTCACTTACTTTTTCTACAACATCCATCATGTGACTGCAATAAAAAATAGTTTTACCTTCTTTGGATAATTTGCTAATAAGTTCTTTCACAATAATCACGCTGTTCGCATCCAATCCACTTAAGGGCTCGTCCAGAATAATAATATCTGGATTGTGTAAAATGCCCGAAGTAATTAATACCTTTTGTTTCATCCCTTTGCTGAACGTATCCATTCTATGGTCTATCACGTCTCGTAATCCAAAAGCCCCTAACATTTTTTCGATACGGTTTGCAGCTAAATCTTCCGGTAAGTCATATAAGTTGGCCATAAAGCTCAAAAACTCTCTGGGTGTTAATACATCATATAACTCCGCTAACTCAGGCACATAACCGATTTTTCTTTTTACTTCAACCGGATTTGCTTTTAAATCAATTCCGGCAATTAATACCGCTCCCTCATAATTGGCAATTAGTCCACAAAGTATTTTTACGGTGGTACTTTTGCCAGCTCCATTTGGACCAATATATCCTATCACCTGACCAGGATAAATATCTAAATCTATACCTTTTAATACTTGCTTATGTCCATAATGCTTTAACACCCTACGCATTTGTATAATAGGTTCCATGTATATTTAATTAATGTTAATAGAGGTTTTACAATTGGATAATGAATTTCAAAATAATTGCAGGATAATTAAAAATAAATACTTTCTTTGATTAAATGAAATCTGCTTTAATTAAGTTACATACGGCTGTTTTTTTAGTTGGCTTTACCGGAGTTTTAGGGGTGCTGATTCAACTAAGTGAATTGCCATTGGTTTGGTACAGGATTTCAATTACAGTCATTAGTTTATTCGCACTACTTAAGTTCAAAAAGCAGTTAACTCCCTTGCCTAAAAAATCTATCCAACAACTTTTGCTTATCGGTACGGTAATAGCCTTGCATTGGGTTTGTTTTTATGGGAGCATTAAATTATCAAATGTATCCATTGCCCTTGTTTGCTTTTCTTCTACCGGACTTTTTACTGCCTTATTAGAACCTTTATTCATTACTAAACGAATTAGATGGGTAGAACTTGGGTTAGGCTTGTTTAGTATTGCCGGCATTTACCTGATTTTTCACTTTGATGACAGACATAAAACCGGAATCATTGTTGGGGTAATTGCAGCCGTTTTAGCCGCGCTGTTTTCTGTATTAAACAAAAAACATTTAGCCATTACCGATGCTAAACAAATGATGCTGTATGAGTTAGTAGGTGGGTGGCTTATTTTAACCTGCTTATTGCCCTTCTATATTCATTTATTTCCAAATGCCAACCTTTTCCCCACTTTAACAGACTGGGGATGGCTGCTTATTTTAAGCTGGGTATGTACCATTGTTGCCATGCAATTGATGCTGGAATCCCTTCAAAAAGTATCGGCTTTTACGCAGAATTTAAGCTTAAACTTAGAACCTGTTTATGCCATTACTATGGCCTTTATGTTATTTCAGGAAAATAAAACGCTACACTCCAGTTTTTACATTGGGGTAGCGCTTATCCTTTTTTCAGTTATTTTACAAATGTTGCGAATCGTTATTGGGAAAAGATCCTAATTCATTTAAAATTCTACAATAAATCCAATTGTTGGGGTAATATTCGCATCATTGGTATTAAGTAATATTGGTATACCATTACTTCCATTTTGCTTAATTGGTAAATTATCGGTCGTTGCAAAGGCCGAATTGTCTGCGGTTCGTTGAAATGTATAAATGTTAGGTGCAGTGCTTTTTGCTCTGTAAAAATTGCTGATATCTAAGAATAAATCCAGCGTTGTTTTCTTATAGTACCACTTCTTGTCAATACGAATGTCTCCTGCATTAAAATTGTTTAATCGATCTGTATTAATTTTAGAATAATCTAAAGTGCCTGAACCCAATGTTAAATAGTTTGTTCTGCTTGTAATTAAGTCATAAGGGGTATAAGGTACACCTCCCTGAAATCTTAACTTGATTCCCACCTCCCAATTCCTGTTAAATTTATACCCCCATACTAAGGACAATAAATGTCTGTTATCCCATGAACTTGGCGTGTACTCGGCATTTGCATTCGTGTATTCACTTTTAAAATAAGTATAGCTCAATACACTATAAAATCGTTTGGTTAGTTTCTGTTGTGCAAAAAACTCAAAACCCATTGTTCGGCCCTTGCCATTGGTTATCACAGCTTCATTGCCTAATACATTAAAATCGCCTCCTTGGTTAGATAGACTAATGCCATTTCTTACACTAATGGGTACTTGATTGTATTGCTTAAAAAATGTTTCAAATGTAAATCTGGTTGCTTGATTAGGTAAATACTCAAAACCTGCTACATAATGGGTGCTCTTTGTATAGTCGGCATCTTTATTAACCAATTCGTTGTTGTTATTTCGATAGCCTAATATGGTGTAGGGAACTATTTTATAATAAGTGCCGATGGAGGCATTAAAGGTCCATTTGTCCGATAAAACCTGAGATAGTGAAATTCTGGGAGAGAGGGTGTTAAGCACATTCATTCCATTTGTAGTGAAATTGTTAGCATCTGCTCTTATCCCCGCACTAATTCCGGTTTTATTGTTCCAGAAACGTTTCCCTGCTTGTATAAATCCACCAAATTTTACTAAGCTTATGTCCCCCGAATAATTGCGTACCACAGCCGGAACAGTAATGTTTCCCAGGTTATCTTTTATTGCAGATTGAATGATTTGATTATTACTGGTGGTTTGTGACACTTGTTGTACATCAATTCCATGACTCACCTTCCAACTACCAAATGTTTGATTTACATCATACCTTAACTTATTTTCTATTTCAGTTGAATTTACATTCAATGTTTGTTCGCCTTTGTTTGCCCCTAAATTATTTTCAAACTTTTCTAACTGATTATTAAATGCATTTCTGCTGATGGCTAAATTCAGGTAACCATTTTTTATTAAATGCTTAATAGTGGCTCCAACTGTATAATTCCATTGTTCTATAGATGGATTATTATTGAGCACATATAATTTTTCAGGAGTTGCCTTTTTAGGTGCAGCAAATTCAAACTCATCTATAGCGCCCACTCCTAATAAACTAAGCGTTGTTTTTTTATTGAATTGATGGGTAATTTTATATTGAAAATCCCAGAAATTTGGTCTGATAGGTAAATCTATTGCTTTAAACAATAATTGCAGATAACTTCTACGTGCAGAAGCTAAAAAAGTAGTTTGACCATTTTTAGAAAGTGGACCTTCTAATGTGGTAGCTAATTCAGTACCACTTAACCTAATGTTCCCTTGTAAATGGCTGCTGTTGCCTCTCTTTTGTTTAAACTCAAAAACCGATGATAAGGTATTGTTAAAGCGTGCATCGAAGGCAGATGAACTTAATTTTACCTCTTCAATAAAGCTTACATTCAAGATACCAGCTGGTCCACCGGCACTCCCTTGTGTGGAGAAGTGATTAATGACTGGTATCTCAATCCCATCAATATAATATACATTTTCATTGGGAGCTCCTCCTCTAATAATAATATCATTCCTAAAACCTGCAGTACCAGCCGTACCCCCTACACCCGGTAACGCCTGTATTACACGGGATATATCAAAGTTCCCTCCCGGATTGGTTTTAATTTCTTCTGTTGTAAGTCGTTGTACACTAAGTGGGGTCTCTAGCGTAGCTGCTCTGGCAGTTCTAGTCCTGCCTGTTGATGATACCGTTACGGCATTCAATATTTTGGCATCTTCCTCTAATTCTACCAATATATTATTCTCGTTTCCGCTGGTTACTGGAACATTATATTTTGTTACTGTTAAATAGCCGATTGCTTTAAACTGAATGGTGTATGCCCCGGACAATAGTTGGCTGATGGAAAACTTACCTAAACTATCTGAAATCGTTCCTTTGGTGCTGTTTAATATCTGTATACTAACATTCGATACACTTTTCTGGGAAGTTTTATCTACAATGATACCTGATAATGTACCTGTTTTTTGTGATTTTACCAGATTAACACTCAATAAAAACAGTGCTGTAAAAAAAGATTGGGTTAAAAATTTCCTCATAAATCGCCGTTTATCAATTTCCTATTTATTACAATCAATTCTCTGTTTTGTTTAACTAACTTCGGATATAATCTTAAAAACATTAAAAATGCGTTTGATTTTCACCCTCCTTGTCTTTTTTATGTTCAATACACTTTTTGGGCAAAAAAAACCTTTAAACCATGCTGTATATGATAATTGGCAAACAATTGGTGAACGCATCATTAGTGATGATGGTAAATATATTGCATGGCAAGTAAATCCACAGGAAGGAGATGGGGTTTTGATGATAAAATCAACGGAGGGTAATACTATAGCCGAAATAGCTCGTGGTTATAGTGCTTCCGTTACTTCTAACAGCCAATTCCTGATTTGTAAAATCAAGCCCTTATTTAAAGACACAAGAGACGCAAAGATCAAAAAGAAGAAACCGGAAGATATGCCTAAAGACAGTATGGCAATTGTTGAACTTGCATCCGGTAAAATCAATAAAATCGCTAAAGTAAAAAGCTTTAAAATACCCGAAGTTTCTGGTTACACAATAGCCTATTTAATGGAGAAAGTTTCCCCTGAATCACCCATTAAACCTATATTAGATTCGGCTGCTAAAGTAAACGCTATGTTAAACATGGCAGATAGTTTATTAAAAGTTGCAGATAGTATCAGAAACAAAGCTGGAGAGGTAAAATCAAAGGGATTAGCCGTATTGTCTTCTCCTGAAAACGCTGTAAAAAAATCAGTGAAGCCTGCAGATGAACCAATGGAGGAAGGTACGGATTTGATACTTAAAAATTTGGCTACTGGAGATACTAAGGTGTTTAAATTAGTGAATGATTATGTGTTTAATAAAAACGGCGATTTTCTTGTTGTTAAAACAACTAGAAAAAACAACGATTCTGCCATTAAATCTTCGATAGTTAAATTGAACATTACAGACGGAAGTTCAACTAAAATATTCAGTCGCTTTAATGAAGTAAAAGGCTTGAACATCGATGAAGCCGGTACACAGATTGCATTTGTTGCTGAACGCGACAGTAGCATTAAGTCGTTGCAAAAATTTTATAAGCTGTATTATCATTTAAATGGGATGGACAGTGCCCAACTAATGGTAGACCAATTCACCAAAGGTATACCTGCTAATTATGCAGTTAGTGAATTTAGCAATATCAGCTTTAGTAAAACCGGTAAAAGATTATTTTTTGGAACAGCACCCATACTTCCCAAAAAAGATACTACGTTGCCTGATTTTGAAAGGGTGAATGTAGATGTATGGGGGCAAAACGACGATTACATACAACCGGTTCAATTAAAAAATCTAGAAGCTAATTTAAAGAAAAATTATTTAGCCAGATACGATTTTAATAGCAAAGCGGTTGTTCAATTGGGGAATCCTTCCTACAGAATGATTTTGCAAACCAATGAAGGGGATGGCAATTATTTTTATGGTATTGCAGATGAAGGGAAACGTATTGCTGCTCAATGGCAAGGGTTTACTTTAAATGATGTATATGTTGTTAATCCGGAGAATGGAAATAGCCATTTAATTAAATCCAATTTTAAAGGGATGGTAGCGCCTTCACCCACCGGCAATTTCTTATTGATGTATAACGAGCAGCAAAAAAAATATGCAGCGTACAATGCCAAAACCCAACAAATAACAACATTGGGCAAAGATATTTCATACCCACTGTATGATGAAGAAAATGATGTTCCGGATGATCCAAATGCTTATGGGGTAATGGGTTGGGCAGAGAAGGACGAAAGTGTGTTGGTATATGACAACTATGATATTTGGAAGTTAGATCCATATGGTATAAATGCTTCATCAAATGTTACCAAAGGGTTTGGTAGAAAAAACAAGTGGACTTTCAGAAATATCGTATTAGATAAAGACGAGAAGTTTATTAAATCAACACAACAACTTATATATGCTGTATTTGATAATGTAGGCAAAGGATATGGTATATATGCGCATCAATTAGCTAATCCATTTGAGATGCAAGCATTTGTGAAGCCAATCGAATCATTTAAAGTAGCCAACGTTATAAAGTCAAAGGATAACAATATCATTTCATATAGTACAGAAACATTTCAGCAATCTCCCGATATAAAAGTATTGACGCTGAATCAAGGACAGATAAATTGTTCTGCCGGTAAAATTTTGCAAACTATTAATGATCAGCAGGCTAATTATTCTTGGGGTACGGCTGAATTATATAAATGGAAAGCCTATACTGGCAAAGAAGTAGAAGGGGTTTTGTATAAGCCCGAAAATTTCGACCCAACTAAGAAATACCCAATGATTGTTTATTTCTATGAAAGACTAAACAATACTTTGTACAATTATGTTCCACCTGCACCCACACCCTCTCGTTTAAATATTTCTTTCTTTGTAAGTAGAGGGTATGTGGTATTTGCTCCGGATATTTGGTACACAACCGGATATCCTGGTAAAGGCGCTTACGATCATATTGTAAGTGGCACAAGATCATTAATTCAAAAAGGCTTTATAGATAGCACTAAAATTGGTCTGCAAGGTCAAAGTTGGGGCGGGTTTCAGATTGTGTACCTGATTACCAAAACCAATTTATATGCCGCAGCATGGGCCGGAGCGCCTGTTGCTAACATGACCAGCGCTTATGGTGGAATTAGATGGGGTACTGGTTTAAATAGACAGTTTCAATATGAAAAAACGCAAAGTAGAATTGGCGCAACTCTCTGGGAAAAGCCTAATTTATATCTCGAAAATTCCGCATTATTCTCTTTGCCAAAAGTTAAAACCCCATTGGTAATTATGGCGAATGATGCGGATGACGCAGTGCCTTGGTATCAGGGAATTGAAATGTATACCGGATTAAGAAGATTAGGTAAACCAGTGTGGATGCTGAATTACAACAATGAAGCACATAATTTAGTTGAGCGCAAAAACAGAAAGGATATACAAATTAGAGAACAACAATTTTTTGATTACTTATTAAAAGGAGAGAAGCCCTCTAAATGGATTACAGATGGTGTGCCGGCAATTCTTAAAGGGAGAGACTGGGGACTAGGCTATTAATATTTCTAAAGTTAATATGTCAAGTAAAATATTTATATAATATATTCTGATAAAACTTTACGTTCTTTGTATTTAAATACCGACATTAATCATTATTTGGTTCATGTCGGTATTTTATTGTTTTAATAAATAGTTGTAATTATGAAGACCGGGGATTATGTAGATATTTTGAAGAAATTAGACATCAGTGAATTGAATGAAATGCAGGTTGTTGCTAACGATTGCATTGCTGCTAATAATGATACCTTGTTATTATCCGCTACCGGATCCGGAAAAACACTGGCTTTTTTGTTGCCGGTATTTAGTCAGCTTAATCCCAAAAGCAATAAAGTTCAAGTCCTTATTTTAACTCCGTCCAGAGAATTGGCCATACAGATTGAACAAGTATGGAAAAAAATGGCTACCGGCTATAAAATAATTTGTGCGTATGGTGGTCATGATATGCCCGGTGAAATTCAATCTCTGGTTGAGCCTCCTGCATTACTAGTAGGCACTCCCGGAAGAATTGCAGACCATTTTAAACGAAGAACTGTAGATCCTTCTAATATAAGAATGTTGGTATTTGATGAGTTTGATAAATCTCTTGCACTTGGATTTGAAGAAGATATGGAATACATTTCCAAAGCATTAATGTCGGCTGTCCAAAAAATATTTGTTTCGGCAACTGCCGCTATTGAAATACCCGAATTTATTAAACCTGCCGAACTTGAAGTATTGGATTTTCTCAACAAAAAACAACTGAACAACAACATTCAATTGTTTAAAGTAATTGCTGAAGATAAAGACAAGATTGATACGTTAGTTCAATTGTTGAGCAACATAGGCTCCGATCAAGTATTAATATTCTGTAACCACAGAGAAGCAGTGGAAAGAACCGGGCAACTGCTCAAAGAAAAGGGGATAGCTAATACGATGTTTCATGGAGGGATGGAGCAAATGCAACGAGAGCAGGCTTTAGTGAAATTCAGAAATGGTACTGCCAATTATTTAATAGCAACAGATTTAGCCGCAAGAGGACTAGATATCCCCGACATCAATCACATTGTTCACTATCATTTGCCTGCTACATTATCGGAATTCACCCATCGCAATGGCCGAACAGCCAGAATGAATGCCAGTGGGTTGGTCTATTTAATACTACATCAAGAAGAATCGATCCCTAAATATATGGATGAGGAACCTGCTGAATATATTTTAAAAAAATGTCCACTTCCAGCTCCCTCTCTTTGGGGCACCATTTTTATTAATTCAGGTAAAAAAGACAAACTAAATAAAGTAGATATTGTTGGTTTCTTTATGCAAAAAGGGAAATTGTTGAAGGAGGAGCTTGGTTTAATTGTTGTGAAAGATCATACTTCTTTTGTTGCTGTGAAAAAGAATAAAATTCAGCAATCCCTTCAATTAATTCAACATGAAAAGATAAAAGGCAAGAAATTAATTATATTAGAGGCTAAATAGTCAAAATAATGTTAATTTAAAGGCATATTTTTGTATTTTCATATCCTAATAATAAACCATGAGAGTTTTTCCTTTTCTAGTATCCGCCATTTGTACCGCTGGCTTGGTCTATTTGTTTGATATTCAGCTTCCTGTTGGTAACACCAAAACACCAAGGTTAGGTTATTTCCTTTCTCCTCAACAAGGATTTTGGCAAAATGCAGAGAAATCTGACGTTAGCTATAATGGAAACATAAAGCTGCAAGGCCTTGCTGGAAAAGTAGATGTATATATTGACGACAGATTAGTTCCCCATGTGTATGCAGAACAAGACAATGATGCCTATTACGTTCAAGGGTACCTGCATGCAAAGTTTAGACTTTGGCAAATGGAATTTCAAACAATGGCCGCTGGTGGAAGATTATGTGAAATTTTAGGACCCGATAGAAAACCAAATGATAGTACTTTTGTAAAAGTTGATAGATTTTTTAGACGTTTAGGAATGGTTTATGGCGCTGAACAAACCGCCCAGTCTGTTGAACAGAATAACCCCGAAATGAAGTCCGCAATTGATGCTTATGCGAAGGGTGTTAACGCATACATCAAATCGCTTAAGCCAGAAGAAATTCCATTTGAATATAAACTATTAGATTACAAGCCGGAAGAATGGACCCCTTTAAAAACCTATCTGTTTCAAATGTATATGGCTTATGATCTAACTGGAAGAGGCGCTACCACCGATCTTCAAATGACCAACGCTAAAAATCATTTTGGTTATGAAGATTTCGATAAACTCTTCACTAATGTAAAAGATTCGTTAGATCCCATCATTCCCAAAGGGACTGCTTATAAAAACCCTTCTATTAACGTAAAACAACCCGCTGATATTGGTACCGCTTATTTAAACGAAAACAGCGGAGACTCTAGCACCGCTTCTGCACCATTGGTTCCTAACAAAAGCAATGGTAGCAATAACTGGGCTGTATCAGGATCTAAAACCAAAAGCGGTAGGCCAATGCTATGTAACGACCCTCATTTAGGGCTAAATTTACCTGCTCTTTGGTATGAAATTCAAATAACAACTCCTACGCACAATACTTATGGAGCCAGCTTCCCCGGTTCTCCAGCAGTTATTATCGGTTTTAATGATAGTATTGCCTGGGGGGTAACCAATGCAGGCAGAGATGTGATTGACTACTACGATATGAAGTTTAAAGATGCCAGCATGCAAGAGTATTGGTACAATGGTGAATGGATTAAGGCAACTACCCGCAAAGAAATTATTAAAGTTAAAGGTAAACCGGATCAGGTAGAAAATATTGCCATGACTGTTTTTGGCCCTGTGATGTACGATAAAACCTTTAGTAACATCAGTTCCGGAGGCAAAAATTTAGCGATTCGTTGGACAGGTTTAGATGGGGGTAGTGGATTACTAGCTTTCTATCTATTAAATAGAGCACATAATTATGATGAGTACCTGAAAGCTATTTCCAATTGGAATTCAACTGGTCAAAATTTCGTATTTGCATCTAAAACAGGTGATATTGCAATTAAGCAACAAGCAAAATTTATAGCTCGCTGGAAAAGACAGGGTGATTTTATTATGCCAGGTACGGACAGCAGCTATGCATGGCAAGGATTAATACCTATTGATGAGAATCCGATGATGAAAAATCCGGCAAGAGGTTTTGTAAGTAGTGCCAACCAAGAATCTACTGATCCAAGTTATCCTTATTATTTAGGCGCGGCTACTAATTTTCCACTTTATAGAGGCATCATTATCAATAGAAAATTAAGTGGTATGAGTAATATCACTCCGATTGATATGCAGCGATTGCAAATGGATAATTACAACGTTTTCGCTGAAATGGCTAGGCCGATTTTATTGAAATATATCAACGATTCCTTATTTAGTTCTCAGCAAATAAAGTACATCGATATGCTGAGAAAATGGGATTTAAACAGCGATGTTTACTCCAAAGGCGCCACCGTTTTTAATGCAATTTGGGATAGTGTAGAAGTAGCACTATGGGCGGATGATTTTGCAAAATCAAGCCTGCCAATGGGTTGGCCTGATGAAAGCACCTTACTGGAGAGCTTAATACGCAATAACGATTATCCTTTTTCAGATGATATTTCAACCCCTGATAAAAAAGAAACCTTACAAGATGCTATACTAAAAGGGGTAAAGAAAGCTTGTGCTAATCTCGCTATTTTAGAAAATGCAGGCAATTTAGAATGGTCTAAGTTTAAAGATACCAAAGTAGTACACTTACTTAAAATAGATGCCCTTAGTAGCCTACACCTGCCCATTGGTGGAGGTCGTCATATTATCAATGCAACCACAGAAAACCATGGCCCAAGTTGGAGAATGATTGTACATCTTACTGATGATATAGAAGCTTATGGAGTGTATCCTGGTGGTCAAAATGGTAATCCGGGTAGCAAGTATTATGATTCATTTGTTAACAGCTGGGCAACCGGCAAATATTATCGCATACTTTTCTTGAAAAAAGAACAAGCTGTAGCACACCCTCAAATTAAATGGAGGTTGTCTTTTAGCAATGTTTAATAAAAGGACCCCCCCAAAAAAAATATAAACTACTTATGAAATTCTTTGTATCTATCATCATAACTGCTTTTTTAGGATATGTAATTGGCTTATTTACTTCATTCCCTTGGTGGAGTTTTGCCGTAACTTCCTTTGTTGTTGCATTAGGTATTGAACAAGCTCCCGGAAAATCATTTTTCAGCGGTTTTTTAGGCATCTTTTTAATGTGGGGTATTACTGCTTACTTACTCGACACAGCTAACGCCCACTTATTAGCAACCAAAGTGGCAAATATTTTACCTTTAAAAGGCTCTTATTGGCTATTGATTGCTTTGACCGCTTTTATTGGCGGAATTGTTGGTGGATTTGCCTCATTAACTGCGAGTTATACCCGTAAACCTGCAAGACGCCATTATTGATTCATTATCTTTGTTCAATGGATTTGAAGGAAGCGTTTAAATTACATTGGAAAAAACATTTTTCACACCTCTTGCAATCAAACTCGGTGGTAATTGTTGCTGCAAGTGGTGGATTAGATAGCACAGTGTTAGCTTATTTATTCAAGTTGATCAATGTGCCATTCGTTTTGGCACATGTAAACTTTCAACTTAGAGGAGAAGAAAGTACACGCGATGAAAACTTTGTTAGAAAATTAGGCGAAGCACTAAACGTACATGTTTTTGTTAAACAGGTTGAAACCACTGTATTCGCTGAAGAAAATAAGCTTTCCATACAAGAAGCCGCCAGATTATTGCGATATAATTGGTTTGCAGAATTAATATCAGCTAATACTGATGTTCCTGAAAATTCGAACTATTTTTTAGCTACGGCTCATCATGCGGATGATTCTGTTGAAACGGTTATGATGCATTTCTTCAGAGGGACCGGTATTGAAGGATTAAAAGGTATTCCATCTTATAACAATGCTAATAAAATTATCAGACCATTATTGCCCTTTTTTAGAAACCAATTAGCATCTTTTTCCTCGCTTCATCAAATTGATTTCATTACCGATTCATCCAATTTAAAGAATGATTACACACGCAATTTCTTTCGTAATTTATTGATTCCTGAAATCGAGAAAATATTTCCTAATGTGAAAGAAAATGTATTCAATACCGCCTCGCGACTTTCAGATGCTGCAATATTATACAAACAGTCGATCAATACTCATTTATCTAAATTGATGATTTTTAAAGAAAAAGAAGTACATATTCCTATATTAAAATGGATGAAATGCGATCCCTTACAAACCATTACCTGGGAAATAATAAAATCATATGGGTTTACTGCAGCTCAAACCAATGAAGTTATAAAGCTTTCAACAGCTTCTAATGGAAGTGCTGTTGCTTCTGCATCTCATCGGATTTTTAAAAATAGAGCTTGGCTTATAATTGCCCCCGTATCTACTGAAAAAACAAATTTAATTCTAATTGAAAAAGAAGGGCTGATTCCCTTTCAACAAGGTACTGTTGAATTGAAAATAGTTGATCATGCTGGTGATTTCAACTCAAGTTCGAATGTGGAGTATATAAATGCAGATCATCTACAATTTCCCCTTATACTCAGACAATGGAAAACGGGAGACTATTTCTATCCGCTTGGCATGAACAAGAAAAAGAAATTATCTAAGTTTTTTATTGATGCAAAATTAAGTAAAACAGAAAAAGAAACTGCCTGGTTACTGGAAATGAATCAAAAAGTATTGTATATCATTGGTCATCGAATTGATAATCGCTTTAAGGTGGTGCCTGCCACAAAAAAATTATTGAAAATCACCTATCTTAAATAAGCCATAACCTGATATATAAAGTTATGGATCAAATCGGCTTTGGTTAAAAAGGTTGCAGTTGCCATCACAAACACAATCCCATATAAAGCCCCCCATATATGGGCAGAATGATTGATGTTTCCATGTCCCTTTTGAGAAATGTAATAGGATATAATTAAGTAAAGTGGGCCAAAGATAAATCCCGGTATATGAAAGGGAATGGGGAATATACCCATGCCAATAGTTGGAAAAATAAAAATTCCAGCAAAGATAATGGCCGATACCGCGCCAGATGCGCCTAAACTTCTATATCTGTAATCATCTTTGTGATGCAAATAAGTTGGTAGTAAACTAACAAGCAATGCGGAAATATATAACACCCCAAAAACCAGTTTGCCGGAAGTACCATATATACTGCTAAAAGCAGATTCTACCATTTCTCCAAATAAATAGAATGAATACATATTGAAAAGCAAGTGCATGATATCCGCATGAATTAGGCCACTGGTAAAAAAACGATACCATTGGTTTTGATTGGTTATGGCAGGCGGATAAAAAATCAAATCATCCATTATTTTTTCATTGGAGAATGCAGTAAAAGATATAACTGACGTTAAAAGTATAATGGTAAGGGTAAGGGTAATCATACTGATATATATAAATAGGGGTAAAGGTAAAGCATAAAGTTACAGTGTTGAATGCCAAATACAATCGCTATATGTCTAATTGAGGGTTACTGTTGACTTAAATATGATGGTATTTCTCGTTTTTTAAGATGGTACAGGCTCTGTAAATTTGCTCCGCAAGCATTAAACGAACCAACATGTGCGGGAACACCAACGGCGATAAACTCCATACATAATTGGCCCTTTGATTGATTTGTTCATCTACACCAAAAGCACCCCCTATTAAAAAAACAACTCTTTTGGAGCTTTCTAATGCCCTTTGTTGAAGGAAATTGGCTAATCCGGGTGAAGTGAACTGCTTGCCCCTTTCATCTAATAAAACCAAATAATCGTCCTTCTGAAGCAATGGTAATATGGCATTGGATTCCGCTACTTTTAAGTCTTTCTCACTTAATGATGCAGCATGCTTCGGCGCAGCAATTAATTGCCATTCCGCTTTAAAGTATTTGTTAATTCTTTGTGTAAAGTCATTTATTCCATCTTTTACATAGGGCTCATGAGACTTTCCCACCGACCAGCATTGTATCTTCATGTTGCAAATTTAATCTAGAACCATTCATTTTTTTATTTTTTCAAATATAGACTCTATCTTAGAGCAAGATAAACAATTGTATATGAGGAAAACAATAACC
>JBIIAP010000170.1:0-5969 GCA_044239855.1 Sediminibacterium sp.
CCCCGAACACAGACTATATTACAATTGCAACTGTTAGACCGGAAACTATATTAGGTGATGCAGCTATTTGCGTTAATCCAGCAGATGAAAGATACAAACATTTGCATGGCAAATATGCCTATGTGCCGTTAATTAAAAGGAAAATAAAAATCATTCCTGATGATTACGTAACGCTTGACTTTGGTACAGGTGCGTTAAAAGTAACTCCTGCCCATGATATGAATGATTATCAATTGGGAACGAAGTATAATCTGGAAGTTATTGACACCATGAATGATGATGGTACTATGAGCGAAGCTGCTCAATTATATATTGGAGAAGATCGTTTTGATGTAAGAAAAAAAATCATTCCTGAACTAGAAGCTGCCGGTCATATTGTTAAAATTGAAGAATACACCAATCAAGTTGGATTTAGTGAGCGAACTGATGTAGTGGTTGAACCCAGATTAAGTTTGCAATGGTGGGTTAGCATGAAAGACCTAGCTACGCCTGCACTGGATTCTGTAATGAATGATGATATACATTTTCATCCTGCTAAATTTAAAAACCTTTACCGCCACTGGATGGAAAACATCAAAGACTGGTGTATAAGCCGCCAACTCTGGTGGGGGCATCGCATACCTGCATGGTATGCCCCGAACGGCGCTTTTGCTGTAGCCAAAACAGCTGCTGAAGCAATAAAAGAAATAAACAGTCAATCTAATACCAACTATTCTGTAGAAGAAATCCGACAAGATGACGACTGTTTGGATACCTGGTTCTCTAGCTGGTTATGGCCATTTGAAGTATTTAAAGGTTTATCCAATCCCGGAAATAAAGAATTAAACTACTACTATCCTACCAATACGCTGGTTACTGCTCCTGAAATTATTTTCTTCTGGGTTGCCAGAATGATTATGGCTGGTCACGAATATCAACATCAGAAACCATTTAAAGATGTTTATTTCACAGGTATTGTTCGTGATAAACAAGGCCGAAAAATGAGTAAAAGTTTAGGCAACTCCCCAGACCTACTCGGATTAATAGACCAATATGGAGCCGATGCGGTTAGATTCGGAATTATGATTGCTTCTCCTGCTGGAAACGATATTTTATTTGATGAGTCTGCTCTTGAACAAGGTAGAAATTTCAATAACAAACTTTGGAATGCACTTAAACTAGTGAAAGGATGGGAATCAAGAGTGGAGGCATCAACAGATGCAAACAGCCATTTTGCATTATCTTGGTTTGAAACAAGATTGAATCAGGTAAGCGCAGAAGTAGATACTATGTTAACCCAATTCAGACTAAATGAAGCGTTAAAAACTATCTATTCTTTAATATGGGATGATTTTTGCAGCTGGTATTTAGAGTGGGTAAAGCCCGGATTTGAACAACCTGTTAGTGAACAAATCTATTCTAAGACTATTGAATTTTTCGAAAGATTAACGCAACTGTTGCATCCTTTTATGCCGTTCATTACTGAGGAAATTTATCACTTACTTAAAGAACAGTCTGACGACCTTTGTGTAAAACAGTATGGCAACCTCTCGGCTACTGATGATACCATACTAAACGCCGGAGAATTATTAAAACAAGTAATCACTTCTTTGAGGGATGCCCGAAACAAAAATCAAATTAAACCCAAAGACATTATTAAACTGCATATAAATACCGTTAATGCAGACTCATATCATGCGATAGAGAATATATTAATGAAGCAGGTTAATGCAGAAGTAATCAATTATACGAATGGTTCTGTTGCCAACACCATTATGGTAAACGTTGAAAAAGATCAGTTTTTCATCGAAGCAGAAAAACAGTTAGATACTGCCGCTATGAAAGCTTCTCTGGAAAAGGATTTAGCCTATGAACAAAACTTTCTGGCATCAGTTATGAAAAAATTAAGCAATGAAAAATTTGTTCAAAATGCTAAACCGGAAGTAATCGCGCTAGAGCGAAAAAAACAAACTGATGCAGAAGCAAGAATTGCAACCATAGAAGAAAGCTTGAAAACATTATAATAATTGGCGATTAACCTTAGGTGAAAATTTGCTGTGAAATATAAATCAATCATTGATAAAACTGACTATGAATTTAGATAAACAATTAATAATCAATTCTAGTATCTACGCTCCGAGGTTCATCATATTTTTTTTATTTCTAGCTTTCAGTCATACTGCACTTGCGCAATCAGATTGGGAGATCAATACACTTAGAAATATCAATCCGCAATCCCCAGATAATATTGTCTGGAAAGGACTCTCCTATTCTGCAGAACCTATAGCTGTGGCAATTCCTGCCGGAATGTTTGCAACAGCACTTTTTACACACGATAAAAAATTAAAACATCAATCACTGCAAGTATTAGGAAGTTTAGCTATAGCCACTGCAACAACGCAAATTTTAAAAAGAGTGATTAATAAGCCCAGGCCTTATGAAACCTATAGTGAAGTATATCCCAATAAAATTGAGTCTGGGAAATCATTCCCATCCGGACATACCACTACGGCTTTTTCAACAGCGATGTCTTTAACAATGATAACAAAAAAATGGTACGTGGCTGTGCCTGCTTTTACCTGGGCGGCGAGTGTGGGTTATTCAAGACTTTATCTGGGACAGCATTATCCAAGTGATGTAATCATGGGTGCTTTTGTTGGCACTGCCAGTGGCTTTTTATCGGATTGGCTCACTAAAAAAATACTTACCCGAAAGAAAAGAATATTTAAAAACGCTATTAAGTAAATGATACGAACTGCAAATTCAACTGATATACCAATAATTCGTTCCATTGCAGAAAACACATGGCCCGATGCTTATAGCAACATCCTATCTCCTGAACAATTACCATACATGTTAAATTTGATGTATAGTGACGATGCTCTACAACATCAAATGAAAAATGGACATCAATTTTACATTGCCGAGATAAATGAAAAGCCAATAGGTTTTGCTTCTGTTTCTAACGAAGGGAATAATGTATTTCAACTCAATAAATTATATATTTTACCGAATACTCAAAAAACGGGAGTTGGCAAGTCTTTAATTCAAATAATTATTGAACATGCAAAACAAAATGGGGGGGCACAGATTATGTTAAGGGTAAATAAACAGAATAAAGCAAGATTATTTTATGAAAGACAAGGATTCCGTATATTAAATGAATCCATACTTGAATTAGAACATGGTTTTGTAATGGACGACTATATCATGGGGATTAACATTTAAGAATAGTATTCATCTATCATACCAATAGATGTGTTTGTTTGATAACACCCATAACAAATACACTTTGCACATGCCCTATATTTTCTGCCTGGCTTAACTTGTTCACATGAAAGTCGTAATAGGCATCCATATTCTCTGCAACTACTTTCAACATAAAATCAAATTCTCCTGAAATATTATAACACTCAATTACTTCAATTAACTCATGCATTCTTTTAATAAATTTACCGCCAGCTGTTTTATCATGTTGCTTTAAGGAAACATAACAAATGACCATCAATCCTTTCTTCACTTTAGTATGATCTAATAATGTGGCATATTGTTTTATTACGCCCGACTCTTCCATTCTTTTAATACGCTCATGAACAGGAGTGGTACTTAAATGAATGTTTTCAGCAATTTCTTTAACAGTAATTCTTGCATTTTGCTGCAATAATTTTAAAATAGCTAAATCTTTTGTGTCTAAAGAAATGGCAGTAGTGGAATCGGCTTTTTTAGGGCTTGATGGCATATATAAAATACTTTTTGTACTATTAAAGATAGCATAAATAGTGTTTTATTCTATATCTTTAAAAATACTTGTTATTTTATCCCATAAAATTACATTTGCACTTCATAAAAATTCTATTATGTCTACATTAGCTTCATCAATTGATTTCAGCCTGAAATACAAGGTTGCAGATTTTAGCCTCGCAGATTGGGGTCGTAAAGAAATTCGTTTAGCAGAAGCCGAAATGCCGGGTTTAATGGCATTACGTGCTGAATATGGTGCATCACAACCCTTAAAAGGTGCTCGTATTGCAGGTTGTTTACACATGACCATTCAAACTGCTGTATTAATTGAAACGTTAGTTGCATTAGGTGCGGAAGTTAAATGGAGCTCTTGTAATATATTTTCTACGCAAGATCAGGCCGCTGCTGCTATTGCTGCTGCAGGTGTTGGTGTTTTTGCATGGAAAGGACAAACTCAGGAAGAAGCCGATTGGTGTATTGAGCAAACTTTATTCTTTGGCGGAGCCGATCGTCCACTAAACATGATATTAGATGATGGTGGTGATTTAACCAACATGGTTTTTGATAAATATCCTGATTTAGTTAAAGAGATTAAGGGCCTATCTGAGGAAACAACTACCGGTGTTCACCGTTTATATGAGCGGATGGCAAAAGGTACTTTACCTATCCCCGCTATCAATGTAAATGATTCTGTTACTAAATCTAAGTTTGATAACAAATACGGTTGTCAGGAATCATTGGTAGATGCTATTCGTAGAGCTACTGATGTAATGATGGCTGGTAAAATTGCCGTAGTTGGTGGATATGGTGATGTAGGCAAAGGTTCTGCATTATCTTTAAGAGGTGCGGGTTGTCGTGTAATTGTTACTGAAATTGATCCTATTTGTGCATTACAGGCAGCTATGGAAGGATTTGAAGTAAAACCAATGATAGAAGCAGTTAAAGAAGCAGACATCATTGTTACTGCCTCAGGTTGCAGAGACCTTATCACCGAAAAACACTTTCGCCTGATGAAAGACAAAGCAATCGTTTGTAATATTGGGCACTTCGATATCGAAATTGATATGGCATGGTTAAATGCTAATTACGGAAACACTAAAGATACCATTAAGCCTCAGGTAGACTTATACAATATTGATGGAAGAGATGTAATTATTTTGGCTGAAGGAAGATTAGTGAACTTAGGTTGTGCTACCGGTCACCCTTCATTTGTTATGAGTAATTCATTTTCTAATCAAACATTAGCTCAAATTGAATTATGGCAAAACTTTGCTAAATACGAAAACAAAGTATACGTATTACCTAAGCATTTAGATGAGAAAGTGGCACGCTTACATCTTGCTAAAGTAGGTGCAGTATTAGACGAATTAACAACCGACCAAGCCGATTATTTAGGTATCAGCAAATCCGGTCCATTTAAGTCTGAAATGTATCGCTATTAATACAATTAAGCATTAGCTTACGAAAAAATCCCTAGACCCAAATATTGGTCTGGGGATTTTTTTTCGGTGATAATGTCAAGAAAGCAAGTTTTGTCGCTGATGAATTAAAACTTGATTGTCGCATGTTTCAGAACAAATAGTAAAAAAGTAGTTATTTATTGCCTCAAATTCCATACTTTCAGATAAATAAACGATCACAACAATGAAGCCAGCGCAAAATCTGTCAAACCACGCTCAAATAGTCCCCATATTTCATTATGGATTGTTTTCTATTGTGTTAGCTATTAATGTTTTGGCATATATACACTTGTATGATGCACTAAAAGCTAATGAAAGCATTATACTTTCAGCGGCTTTAGTATTAATCGGTTTTTGCCTTTTAATGAGCTTATTTATATATCGTGGTTTTGCATTAAAAGCTCAGGATAGAGCGATAAGAGCAGAAGAAAATCTTCGGCATTTTGTTTTAACCGGCAAATTATTAAGTGATAAATTAACGATTAGTCAAATAATTGCACTTCGATTTTCTTCTGAAAATGAATTTGTTCAACTTGCCGAACGCGCGGAAAAAGAGCAGTTAACCAATAAGGAAATCAAAATGGCCATTCAAAGTTGGAAAGGTGATTACTACAGGGTTTAATTAATTCCCCCAACTTATTATTTATATAAATTAACATGAATGGATCTTCAGCCTATATCACTTTCAAATGAATGGGTCACACTTCACCCACTTAAAGAACAAGACTTCGAAATATTGTATTCCGTTGCATCTGATCCACTTATTTGGGAGCAACACCCCAATAAGCT